>JALGWA010000468.1 GCA_025774425.1 bacterium | reverse complement strand
AGGAAGTTCTTGACGTTGAGTCTGTCGCTCTCGACGTCGAAGACCTGGTTGACCACGAAGGACGACGCCGTAACGAGGACGAACACCGCGAAGCTGGGCGCCATGGCCAGGAGAGCCGCCGGCGAGAGCGCGCGGGCGGGTGAGGCGATCCCCTCGGCGGCCCCGGCGAAGAAAAACGTGCACGAGGCGCAGAGGAGAAGCGGCCTCGTGAGAAACACCAGATCGACGACACGGCCCGGCCTGAAGCCACGTCTCAACACCGGTCCCCTCACCTCTTGACCAGCGTCGTGAGGAGCGCGAGATTGGCGATGGCCTTGTTCTTGAGAACCTCGAGCCACCGGCCGGGGCGCAGGCCCAGCATCCTGGCCACGGCCGCCTCGCCGTCCATCGTGTGTACGCCCATCCTGCCCACGGCCATCACCGACGGCGAGGCGCCCGGCGAGCTCGTGAACCCGCACTTGTAGCCCGCCTCGAATGCCTCGTCCATGACACGCCGGTCGCAGCGCCCGAACGGAAAGGCGACGGCGCTGACTTCCACCCCCAGCCGGTCCTCCAGCAGGCGCCGCGAGTCCCTGAGCTCGCGCCTCATCCTGGCCGTGCCCATCCGCGTCAGATCCCTGTGAGTCATGGTATGCGAACCGATCTCGAAGCCGCAACGGGCCAGCTCGGCCAGATGCTCCCATGAGAGGTGGCGGAACCTGCTGAAGGACAAGCGGACGTCCCAGGTGTTGTCCCTGCCTATGGAGCCGACGACCGGAAAGATCGTGCCGGTGATCCCCCTTTCCGACATCTCCGGGAAGACGTGCGTGTAGACGGACTCGTAACCGTCGTCGAAGGTCAGCGCTATGCCGTTGCCGTCGGCGCCGTCGAAGACCAGATCCGTGGCGTTGCAGAAGCGCTTCCCGGCCGACGAGAGCAGATCGAGATGCCCCGCGAAGCGCTCCGCCGTCACCGATGTTATCCCGAACTCGAACTGGCTCCCTATCTTGTGATATGTCAGGATGTCGCGCCGGCCCACGTCAGACTCCGGTGTGACCGAAACCGCCGGCGCCTCTCGGCGTCTCGTCGAGGCAATCGACTTCCTCGATCACGGGATCCACAACCGGGCAGAACACCATCTGCGCTATGCGTTCGCCTCTCCGGATGGTCGCGCCGACCGTGCCGTGGTTTATCAGTATCACCTTGACCTCGCCCCTGTAGTCCGAGTCCACGGTCCCGGGCGAGTTGAGCACCGTGACGCCCTTCGTCAGGGCAAGCCCCGAACGCGGTCTGACCTGCGCCTCGAACCCGGGCGGCACCTCCACCGAAATGCCCGTGGGCACCAGCATCGATCGCCCCGGCTCGAGAGTGACGTCACCCTCGAAACAGGCGTAGAGATCGACACCGGAGCTGCCGCTGCTCTGCTTGGACGGCAGCGGCAGATCCCCGAGGCTGGGAAGTCTCTTCACCTTGACCTTGAGTCGCTCCATTGGTCCAGACGGCCGGTCGGCCGGCGCTATCTCCGTTTCGGCAGATGGATTCTGTACTCGACCTCGCCCGTGTTCCTGTAGAGGTACCTCACGGGTTCAAACCTCCTGATGTCGTCGAACTCAGGGCAGCCTATGACGGGAATGAAATACGAATCGCCGGGTGCGCAGTTCACGCTGCACTTCGTGCAGACTTTCTTGCAGGAGCAGCACTTGCAGTACTCGCACGGGTGCCTGCCAGCCGGGGGCGGAGGGGCGAACCCGCGGTCCTCGCCGCAACACTCTATCACTTTCAGATGGACGGTTCTCATGCCTACTCAGCCTAACGCACGGCTTCCCCGCTGTCAACGGTTGGGGAAGGCGCCGGGCCCGGCTCCGAGAATCGGGTGTCGTCTCCGGCGGTTTTCTGCTACAATGGCGTGGTCCGTCAGAGAAGGAGGAGAAACAGTCGACATGCGACCGCATCCCAAGGTCATCGAGGAATTCAAGGCGGCGCTCGACGATACCGAGCACCAGAACCACAGGTACCCCCCCTTCCACGGCCTCCCCGAGTTCAGGGAGGCCATATCGCGGTGGTACAAGACGAGGTTCGGCGTCGACATCGACCCGAAGACGGAGGCGCTGCCCCTCATAGGCTCCAAGGAGGGCATCGCGAAGTTCTTCCTCGCCTACCTCGACGAAGGTGACGTCGCGCTGATCACGTCACCCTGCTACCCCGCCTACATCGGCGCCGTCGCCGTCGCGGGCGGGACGCTCCACGAGGTCGAGCTCAGCCCGGCCAACGACTTCCACCCCGACCTCGACTCGATCCCCGCCGAGGTCGCCGCCAAGGCCGAAGTTCTGCTCATCAACTATCCCAACAACCCGACCGGCGCCGTCGAGACCCGCCGGCTCTACGAGAACGTGCTGTCATTCGCGGCCGAACACGACCTCATCGTCGTCTCCGACATCGCCTATGCGGATCTCAGCCTCGATCCCGGTTACAGGGCCATGAGCTTCCTCGAGCTCGAAGGCGCGAAAGAACGCGCCATAGAGTTCTACTCTTTCTCGAAGACCTATTCCGTACCCGGCTGGCGCCTGGGTTTCGTCGCAGGCAACGCCGACGTCGTCAAGAACATACTCAGCATAAAGACCAACATGGATTTCGGCGTGTTCATGGCGATGCAGCGCGCCGGCGCCCGCGTGCTCGACGCCGGGGACGACCTGATCCGGCCGACGCGCGAGACCTACAGGAAGCGAAGAGACGCGGTCATGGCCGGGCTGGAACCGCTGGGGATGAAGGCCGCCGAGCCGAAGGCGACGATATACGTCTGGGCGTCCATTCCCGGGAGCTACCGGTCGTCGATGGAATTCGCCGAGCGGGTGCTCACCGCGACCGGTGTCGTATTCGCTCCGGGCCGGGGCTTCGGCACCTACGGAGAGGGCTTCGTCAGGATATCGCTCATAGAGGAGGAGGCGAGAATAGCGGAGGCCATGGACCGGATCGCATCCAGCGGCATAGTCTAGGGCCGGCGCCTCAGAAGTCGAGTATGCTCTCGTCGAGGACGTCCCCGGAAGGCGGCCCGACGGTGACGAGGGAGAAGCGTGCGGCGTCGAGAAGCCTGCCGGCCTCCTCCATGACGGCCTCTTCGGTCACCGCCAGGGTCTTCTCGATCGATTTCTCGATGGGATAGTAATCGCCGAGGTAGAGCTCCAGGCGCGCGATTCGGCTCATCGCCGCGGTCAGACTCTCGAG
>JALGWA010000467.1 GCA_025774425.1 bacterium | reverse complement strand
CCGGGGGGCGCCCGGATTAGAATCGACCGTGGACCCGGTTCGGGCGGTTCGTAGGGGAACGGCGCCTGCGACCGGCGGAGGGATTGGAGTGATGACGACATGAGTTCGGCACATGGTGGTTTCTACGGACTCGGCATAGCGCCCGGTCTCCTCAAGAAGTTGGAGGACCTGGGCTACGAGACGCCGACTCCCATACAGGCCAAGGGAATACCGCTCGCAAACGACGGCAAGGACGTCATCGGCGTCGCCCAGACGGGCACGGGGAAGACGCTCGCCTTCGGGATTCCCATGGTGCAGCATCTGGCACGGGTCAAGGGCAAGGGGCTGGTGCTCACTCCGACCCGCGAGCTCGCGATCCAGGTGAGGGCGGCCATACTGCCCTTCGCGCGCGCCTTCGGCATCGGGTCGGCGGTGCTCATCGGCGGCGAGCCCATACGCGGGCAGGTACGCGCGCTGAAGAAGAAGCCCCGCATCATCGTCGCCACGCCCGGGCGGCTGATCGATCATCTCGAGCAGCGATTCGTGCGCCTGGACGACGTCAAGATCGTCGTCCTCGACGAGGCCGACCGCATGCTCGACATGGGTTTCGCGCCGCAGATCGAGCGGATAATGAGAAAGGTCCCGAGGCGCCGCCAGACTCTTCTGTTCTCGGCGACCATGCCCACCGAGATCATGAGAATCGCGTCGACCCATATGCGCCTCCCCGTGCACACCGAGATAGCCCCCTCGGGCACGGCGGCGGAGGGCGTCTCCCACGAGGTGTTCGTCGTCAAGAGAGACCTCAAGGTGTCGCTCCTCGAGAAGCTGCTGAAGCAGTACAAGGGTTCGGTGCTCGTCTTCACGCGCACCAAGAGAGGGGCCTGGGTGCTGGCGCGCTCCCTGCGCAGGGCCGGCTACGCTGCGGCGGAGATCCACTCGGACAGGTCTCTCGCGCAGCGCAAGGAGGCCATGAACGGTTTCAAGTCGGGCAAGTACCGCATCCTCGTGGCCACCGATATCGCCGCGCGCGGCATCGACGTCGAGGGCATTGAACTCGTGATCAACTACGACCTGCCGGACGAGCCGGGAACCTACGTTCACAGGATAGGGCGCACCGGTCGCGCCGGCATGAAAGGGCACGCCATCTCGCTTGCGACCCCGGACCAGGGCAAGGACCTCCGCAGCATCGAGAAACTCATAGACATGACAATCGAGCTCTCCGAGCACCCGGAGGTCCCGGCGGAGACTTTCGGGCCCAAGCCCCGCACGGCGTTCCAGAAGAAGTTCGCGCGCTACAAGAGCCGGGTGAGCCGCCGCATCCGCCGGAAGAGGTAGGCGCAGTCCCGCCGACGGCGGTCTGCTGCGTTCGTCTCGGTGGCACGCCGGGCCGGCGTTCCGCCGACGGACCGATGCGCATCAACGCGTTGCCGTGGCGACTCCGTTGACGGGAGGGGCTTCATCATACAAGGTGAGACTTGCGCCGGCGGTGGTGCTCGCCGCGGGAACATGATTCCGTGCGGAACGGGAAGAGCGGGTCGATGAGAACAACGAGACGCGTCTGGGAGGACTACTGGAGGGGTGATGAGGATCACTCGTGGTGGAAGCAGCCTGCGCCCGAGGTGATGGAGTTCATCGCATCGCAGTCGCCCGAGGAGCGCCCGGACGTCCTGGACCTCGGCTGCGGGCTGGGGCGCCACGCCATCGCGTTCGCGCGGGCGGGCTTCTCGGTCACCGCGTGCGACATTTCGGAGAGCGCGGTTTCCCACCTGTACACATGGGCGCGGGACCTGTCAGTGGACATCCGCGTTCTGGTTTGTGATGTCCTGTCCGACCTGCTCCCCGAGAGGGGCTTCGATATCGTGCTTGCCTACAACGTGATTTACCACGGTTACCGGCATCAGTTCTCCGCAGCGATCGATCATGTGCGTCGGCTTCTCAAAACGGGCGGCCTGTTCTACTTCACCTGCCCGAGCCGCGACGACGGCAAGTACGGGTCGGGCCGGGAGGTCGCGCCGCACACGT
>JALGWA010000466.1 GCA_025774425.1 bacterium | reverse complement strand
AAGGCCTTGTTGGCGATCAAGGGGATCCTGTACTCCAAAGACCCCAGCATGAAGAAGCGTCCTCCCTCGTCCAGCGCGTTCCCGTCGGGGACGACCTCGCGCTCCGTATAACCCCTTATCCCGTCGATCGAGGTGCCGCCGAGACGGAACCTCTCGTATATGGGAATATAGCCCCGCGTCCCGAGCACGTCCAGCACTCCGAAGCGCCCCCTGAGGACGAGCGCCGTGCCCATCATCATGGGCATGAAATGCGAGTTGTCGATCACATAGCTCTGGAAGTCGCTGTCGCCGCCCAGGAGTTTCCCGCCCGCCAGCTCCGCGACGACCGTCGTCCGAGAGCCGGTCCTGGGAAAGAACGGATTGTCGACGCTGTCCCGCGTGAAAGTGATCGTGATGCTGGAAGTCCTGTGGCTGCCCGCCTGCGCCATCACCGGGGGGCTCGCCTTGGCTGGGTCCGGGTCCAGACCGCGGCGCTCGAGACGGTAGCGCCAGAACACCCTCGAGTAGTCGATGAGCGGCAACCTCGTACCGAGGACGACCGAGAAGCCGTCCCGCCTTTCGGCGTAGGTCTCGTACTCCCTCCGGGTGGCGTAGATGTCGAATCCGACGAGGGTCCTCGTGTCGAGGAACCACGGGTCTCTCCAGCTGAGGTCGATCTGGGACAGTCTTCCGAACTCCCACCTGAGGTTGAGGTTCTCGCCCTTGCCCATCCCCAGCCACGGGAACTTCGGGAACCAGCCGACGTTGTTGTGCGAGAACTCGATGAACCCCGTGAAGCCGAACTCGCCCGTGTACCCGACGCCGACGTTGCCGACGCCGGTCTGCCGCTCCTTGACCCTGAATATGAGGTCGATGTCCCCCTTCTCGTTGGCGACATTGGTGCTGATCTGCACGTCGTCGAAGTAACCGAGGTTGAAGACGTCCCGGTGGCTCCGCTCGACCAGGGCCCGCCTCAAGACGTCGCCCGGCCGGATGGAGAGCTCGCGGCGTATGACCTTCTCGAAGGTCACGGTGTTCCCCTCTATGATGATGCGGTGGACGTGCACGGCGTCGTGGGGCCTCACCCTGAAGGTGATATCCACGCTGTCGCCGTGGACGACCTCCTCCGGTATGACCTCGGCATAGACGTAGCCGTAGTCGCCGACGGCCGAGTAGACCCTCTCCAGGGTCCGCTCGTACTCGGTCGCGCTGTAAGGCCGCCCGGGCTCCAGTTCGAGGAGGTCGCCGGTCACCGCCTCCTTGAGGACGTCCATGGGTTCGCCGGTCGCGTCGAGGACTACGTCGACCTTGCCGACGTAGTAGCGCCTGCCCTCCTCGACGGCGATCTCTATATCGGCCTTGGCCTCTTCCTCGTCGAAGGTCACGCGATGGCCGACCACCCTTGCATCCCTGAAGCCTCTGTCCTTGAGGGTTCTCTCTATCCGCTCGAGGTCCTCCCTGAAGTCGTCGGGCTTGTAGGTCTGGCTCATCAGCCACTTGCGCGTCTTGGTCTCCATGGCCGCCCGGAGATCCTCGTCGCCGACATGCTCGTTGCCCCTGAAGGTGATGCGCCCGACCTTGACCTTCGCGCCCTCGTCGATCTCGAAGATCAGCGTGACGCTCGTCTCGGTTCTCGGCTCGACGACGTAGCCGACCTCGGCGAAGTAGTAACCCTTCTCCCGGCACAGCTCCCTTATGCCGAGCACGCTCTCGTGGACGAGCTGCGGGTCGAGGGAGGAGCCGACGGATACCTTTATCCTCTCGCGTATGTCCTTCTCGCTGACTTCGTCATTGCCCCTGATCTTGAGGGATGCGACCACCGGCCTCTCGACGACCTCGATCGTCAGCCTGTCGCCCCCGTTCACCGGCTCGATGTAGACCCTGATGTCGTCGAACACGCCCATGCGGTAGAGGCGCTCGAGTCCCTCCCTGACATCGGCGTACGGGTACTCGGCGCCGGCCTCCAGCCCGAGGGTGTTTATGACGGCCGCCTCGCTCGCACGCTCGTTCCCCTGCACCCGTATCTCG
>JALGWA010000465.1 GCA_025774425.1 bacterium | reverse complement strand
ATCGCAGGCGAAGTCTCCATGGCCGAGAAGACGGGCACGATCTTGCCCGACAGGAAGGGGGGATCGACGAAGACGATGTCGAACGCGCCGCCGTCCCAGGCCTCGACGAAACCGGCCGCGTCGCGCCTCACTACCACACAGCAATCCGCGAGGCCGAGGGCTTCGACATTCCGCCGTATCATCTCCACCGATCTCGCCGAGGCGTCCACGAAGTGCACACGGGACGCGCCCCGGCTCAAGGCCTCTATCCCGAGCGAACCGCTTCCCGCGAAGAGGTCCAGGACCGTCTTTCCTTCCGCATCCCGGCCCATGATGTTGAAAACGGACTCACGAATCACGGCGAGAGGAGGTCTCGAGAGCAGCCCGCGCGGCGCCTCGATTCTTCTTCCCTTGAGCTTTCCGCCGATTATCTTCATATCTCACAACCACATAATAAAATCCGCGCTTCATTGTAATAACAAAGCGCGGATGATGTCAACCTATTCGGATACTACCGCCAGAGCTCGTTGAGCCCCATGAAGTAGGACACTTCGTCACCCCCGTACCTCAGCTCCCAAGAGAACTTGGCCGTGCCCTTGAGCGGGAAGTCCATACCGAAGACGAACTCCGGGATCATCTGCTCGCTGAATTCCTCGCTCGAGCGACCGACGAAGTAGGGGTCGCCGCCGGTGTCGATGTGAAGCACCCTGTCGACCTTGCCCTGGATCCACGTGAGACCCAGGCCGGCGTAAGGGATCCAGATGGAGCGCTGCCAGGACATGAGCAGGCTCAATTGATACTCGCCCCACCAGTACTTGTTGGACCAGACCTCCGTGTAACGCCCGCTGAAGTCGTCGTACTTGTCGACCCTCATCTCCCCCTTGGACGCGAAGCCGAGGTACTGGAAGTCACCGAAGAAGAGCAGATCATGCTTCTCGCTGACGAATCTCGCGTAGCGCACGCCGAGACCATAGGCTCCGCTGGCGTCACCGTTGAAGGTGCCGCCGCCCTCGGCGTCGACCTTGAAGTTGGCCGCGCCGATCCTGGCGTAGAGATCGATGTCGTCGACGGGGCCCCAGGCGAGCCTCGTCAGCCACCTCCATGAGCTCGACTCGTCCTCCCCTATGGTCTTCTTCTGGGTCTCGTACTCGACGGTGACGGCGTAGTTTTCCTTTCCGGCGTTGCCGGCCGGGCTGCCCATCGGGGCGCATCGGGCGAGGGACGGCGCGAGGAGCACCGCCAGGAGACCTGCAATCAGCGCGACCTTCATGATTCTTCCAACCCCCTGTACGCTATTCGGTTATCGTTATCGTGATATCCCCCTGGACGTCTGTCATCCAGAGGTGGGCCTTGACTGTAGTCGTGCCCTCTTCGGTACCCGGGCTGATGTACAGCGTGGTCATGGCCGGGCTCGTGTCCGTCGTCACGGACGTGGGAGGGCTGACGTAACCGTCCCCGTCGACCGCGAAGGAAATCAGGGCGTTGTCGACGGGCAGCATATAGGAATCCCATACGGCGACGCTTATCAGGGACGACCCGCCCGTGGTCCCGTCTATGCTCGCCGGGCTCGCTTCCATCGAGAGCGTCGGGCTGACGATGGGGAGCGCGGTCGTGAATTCACCTTCGACGCCTCCGCCCATGCACGAGGCCGTGATCGTGATCACCTCGAAGATGCCTTCCGTCTGGTATCCCAGGCAGGCTCTGGCGACGCCCTTCGTGGGAAGCGCGATCAGCTCCTGGCAGGGGTACGTGCCGCCCGTGGGCGTTTCCGGGTTGATGTATCCTATGTCCGACCGGTTCAACGTGAAGTAGACGGGAGTGCCGTTCTCGACCGGGTTGTTGAACTCGTCGCGCACGATGGCGGAGACCGCGTAGGTGTATGTGCCGTCGCCGTTCCTCACAACATCTCCAACACTGACCATGATGGAGTCCGGATCACCCGAGGAGATGCCGATGGGCACGGCCGTCGCGACGACGCCGCCGGAGGAAATCTCCAGGACGACCGTCCCCGGCTTGGTGCCGGCGTTGATGACC
>JALGWA010000018.1 GCA_025774425.1 bacterium | reverse complement strand
TTCCCTGCTTGCCGGCGCACAGTATGCCGGCCAACCCGTTTCCGGCTCTCTTCATGTACTCGAGAACGGCGCCCATGTTGGCGAAGCACGCGATGATGACCTCGCCGGCGTCGCGCGCCTTGGCGATCGTCCTCGTGCCGTTCGTAGTCGACAGGATGATGTTCTTGCCCTCGACGACCTCCCTGGTGTACTCGAGGGGTGAATTGCCGAGATCGAAGCCGTCGATGCGCTTGCCCTCTCTTTCGCCTCCGAGCAGGGTGACGGACTTGTCGAGGGAAGCGGCCAGCTTGCTCGCTGCCTCCACGCTCTCGACCGGGACGATGCGCCCGCAGCCGTTGGCATGGGCGTACGCTATGGTCGTCGACATCCTGAGAACGTCGACCACGGCGATCAGCTTGCCCTTGACGAAGGTCTCGCTGACCCCTCCATGCGTGAAGAACACTTCCAGCTTCACCCGGGATTCCACCTCTTAGACCTTGGTCCCTTCCCGCTCGCCCTTGAGCTCCTCGGCCAGCTCGGCGACGAAGCCCGTATCGAAGTCGCCCGATCTGAAGATCCTGCTGCCAAGCGCCGCGCGATGGAAGGGGATCGTCGTCTTCACGCCCTCGACGACGAACTCGTCCAGGGCCCGCAGCATGCGGGCTATGCACTCGTCCCGCGTCGGGGCGTGTGCAACGAGCTTCGCGATGAGCGAGTCGTAGAACGGAGGGATTACGTACTGGGCATAGACATGGGTATCGACCCTTATGCCCGGCCCCCCCGGAATGTTGACGGCGCTTATCTTGCCGGGACAGGGCGTGAAGTCACGGTCGACGTCCTCGGCGTTTATCCGGCACTCGATCGCATGGCCGTCGATGCGCACGTCCTGCTGCGCGATCGACAGGGGCTCGCCGGCGGCGATTTTTATCTGCTCCTTGATGATGTCCACGCCGGTGACCATCTCCGTGACGGGATGCTCCACCTGGATGCGCGCATTCATCTCGATGAAACAGAAGCTCCCTTCCTCGTCCATCAGGAACTCCACCGTGCCGGCGCTGTCATAACCCACGGAAAGGGCGCCGCGGACGGCCGCCGCGCCGAGCTTCTTCCGCATCTCCTCGCCGACGGCGGGCGAAGGGGTCTCCTCTATGAGTTTCTGGTGCTTCCTCTGCACGGAGCAATCCCTCTCCCCCAGGTAGATCCCGTTCCCCTGCGAATCGCAGAGAATCTGTATTTCTATATGCCTCGGCCTGGACACGAACTTCTCTATGTAGAGCTCCCTGTTGCCGAAACTCGCCTCGGCTTCGCTTCCCGCCGCCTCGAAGCCTTCCCTGAGCTCGTCGTCATTATGGGCTATGCGCATGCCCTTGCCGCCGCCCCCGCCCGACGCCTTGATCATGACCGGATAACCGATTTCCGCGGTGACCGCGAGGGCCTCCTCGATGTCGCTGACGGCGCCCATGCTGCCCGAGACCGCGGGGACGTGGGCCTCGAGCATGGCGGCCCTCGCCTTGGCCTTGTCCCCCATGCGGGCGATGACCTCCGGCCTCGGGCCGATGAACTTGATGCCGCAGTCGTCGCAGGCCTCGGCGAAGTCGGCGTTTTCCGCGAGGAAGCCGTAGCCGGGATGGATGGCTTCGGCGCCCGTGACCTCGGCGGCGCTTATGATGCGCGGCACGTTGAGATAGGACTCCCCGGGGCGGCCGGGCCCGATGCAGACGATCTCGTCGGCGAACCTGACATGCAGGCTGTCGCGGTCGGCTTCGGAGTACACGGCGACGGTGGCTATGCCCATCTCCCTGCACGCCCGTATGATGCGGAGGGCTATCTCGCCCCTGTTGGCGATGAGGATCTTGTTGAACATGACTGCAACCCGATCAGGGCGTCCAGGAAACGTCCGTTCCCGCCTCGATGCCCTTGGCCTTGATCTGGAGCTCCGTCGGACTCGACGCGAAACGCAAGGCGTCATCCAGGCTTATCTTGCCCTCATTGTACAGGTTGAGGAGCGCCTGGTCAAATGACTGCATGCCGTATTCCGACGTGCTCTCCTCGATGACGCTCTTGATCATCGGCGTCTTCTCGGCGTCAAGAAGATACTCCTTTATCGTGCCGGTTGCAATCATAACTTCCACTGCGGGGATTCTTCCCGTCGTATCCGATCTCGGGACGAGGCGCATGGAGACGATGGCCTCGAGGCAGCTCGCCATCAGGAATCGGATCTCCTGCTGCTGGTTCAACGGGAAGAAGGATATGACACGGTTTATCGCCTGGGCGGCGTCCGTCGTGTGAAGCGTGCTGAAAACCAGGTGACCCGTGTTCGCCGCAGTCAGCGCTATGGACATCGTCGGCTGGTCACGGATCTCGCCTATCAGAATGACGTCGGGATCCTGCCTGAGGATGTGCTTGAGCGCGGCGTGGAAAGACTCGGTATCGCTGCCCACCTCGCGTTGGCTTATCATCGAGAGGTTGTCCCGGTGGAGGAACTCGACGGGGTCCTCTATGGTTATGATGTTTTTCCTCATCGTCTCGTTGATCTCGCGGATCATGGAGGCCAGGGTCGTCGACTTGCCCGAGCCCACCGTTCCCGTTATGAGGACCAGGCCCCTCGGCTTCTTGGCCAGTTCCTTGATCACGGGCGGGAGGTTCAACGTGTCGAATCTCGGGGCGTCGAACGGGATGGTCCTGAAGACCATCGCCGTCGATCCGCGCTGTCTGTAGAAGTTGGCCCTGAAGCGGGCGAGGCCGGGTACGCCGAAGGCGAAATCGACTTCGCTCGTCTCCATGAAGATGCGCCTCTGCCTCGGCGTGAGGATGCTGTCGCACTCCGCGTCGACCTCTTCGCCGGTCGGCGGGGGCACCTTGAACGGGATCAGTTGGCCGTCGACCCGCATCGTCGGCGGGGTGCCGACTTTGATGTGAAGGTCGGAGCCGTTGTGCTTGACCATCTCCTGCAGAAGCTCTCTAATCAAGAAGCCACCCCCTAGGAGGGTTTCACCAGGAACAGAGTCTGCCCGTACTCGACCGGCTGCTCGTTCTCGACCAGGAACTTGACGATCGTCCCGGAGACATCCGATTCGATCTCGTTCATCAGCTTCATCGCCTCGATGATGCAGACGACCTGGCCGGGTGTCACCCTTTCGCCTACCTGGACATAGGGTTGCGCCCCCGGGCCGGGCGCCCGGTAGAACGTGCCCACCATAGGCGACTTGAATTCGACTAAGTTCTCTTCGGCGGCCGGTTCCTCTTTCCCGTCCGCCGGAGGAGCAGTGACCGCGGGCGCCGCCTCGGCTGCACCGACGCCGGCGGAAGCCTGGGCGGCGGACCGGCGCTTCGAAATCCGCACCTTGGTCCACCACTTCCGGACTTCAAGCTCCTCTATTTCACTTAGTTCGACAATTCTGATGAGCTTCTTGATATAAGATATTTTCATCCCTCACACCCTTGATACGTAGGCCTTGGTCCGGGTATCGACCCTGACGACATCCCCGGTCTCGATGAAGAGCGGCACCTGCACCACCGCCCCCGTTTCCAGGGTGGCCGGCTTGGTCCCCCCGGAGACGGTATCCCCCTTCAGGCCGGGGGCGGTTTCCGTCACCTTGAGATCGACGAAATTCGGAGGCTCCACCGCGACCGGCTGGTCCCCGCGCATGAGCACGGTCACCGAGTCGCTCTCCTTGATGAAAGGCATCACGTCCTCGACCATCGAGGCCGGCAGGCAGATCTGTTCGTAGGACTCGCCGTGCATGAAATAGTACTCGTCCCCGGTGCTGTAGAGGTACTGCATCGTCACTTCGTCGAGCCGGACGTCGTTCACCTTCTCGCCGGCGTTCCAGGTCTTCTCTATCACTTTGCCGGTGACGACGTTCTTGAGCTTCGACCTCACGAAAGCCCCGCCCTTGCCGGGCTTGACATGCAGAAACTCGACTATCCTCATCAGGTTGCCGTCGACCTCCAGCACCATGCCGTTCCGGAAATCATTCGTCGTAGCCACTTCCGACTCCTGCTTCTAAACCCCAATCTTGAGGAGGTCCTTGACCGAAGAGGTCAGGTTCCGGACGCCCCCCTCCTCGACGACCACGTCGTCCTCCACCCTGACACCCCCCCACCCGGGAATGTAAATCCCCGGCTCCACCGTAACGACCATGCCCGGCAGGAGTACGTCCTCGTTCTTGGCCGCCAGGCGGGGTCCCTCGTGCACCTCCAGGCCCAGCCCGTGCCCCAGCCCGTGCCCGAAATGCTCGCCGTGGCCCCTGGCGGAGATGTAGTCCCGCGCGAGCGCATCCGCTTCCTTTCCCGTCATTCCCGCCCTGATCCCGTCGAGCGCCGCCTTCTGGGCGTCGACCACGGTCTCGTAGATCTCCACCTGCTCGTCGGTCGGCTCACCGAAGACCACCGTCCGCGTCATGTCGCCGCAATAGCCCTCCCAGACCGCACCGAAGTCCATGGTCACGAAGTCGCCGCGCTCGATGGGCCGGCGCGACGGGTGGGCGTGCGGCAGGGCGGCGCGCGGCCCGCTGGCGACGATGGTTCTGAAGGCGGGGAAGTCACCCGCCTCGGTCATGAGCAGATAGTCTATTCGGGCGGCCACCTCTATCTCGGTCATCCCCGGATGCAATTCCCCTACGAGCAGCTCGAAGACCCTGTCGGTGATCTTCGCCGCCTCGGCGATCCTGGCTATCTCTTCCCCGTCCTTGATCGCCCGGAGCTTCTCCGCCATCCCCTCGACGGCGATGAGATCGCCGTCGGCCCTGGCGTTCATCTTCTCATATGACGCGAACGCCAATGAGCCCGCCTCGAAGCCGACCCTGCCCGCGAAGGCGTCGACGAAGTCCCCGACCGCGGTGAGCGCGTCACGCTTGTCGATCTTGACTTCCACGCCCTCGTAGACCTCGGCATGCGCCTGCTCGTCGTAGCGGAAATCGGTGATCAAGACGGCGTCTTCCGACGTTATGAACATCGACGCCGTGGAGCCGGAAAAACCCGAGAGATACCTTATGTTGAAGATGTCGGTGATGATAAAGCCGTCGAGATCCGTGGCGGCCATTCTACCCCTGAATTGCGCGAGGCGATGCATTATAGCTCCCTTCATATCGGCGAGAAGCCAAGCTAACAGAGCAAAACCGCCCTGTCAACATGTATCACTCCGCCGCCCTTCCCCTACTCGCCGCAGGCGCATCTGAAGGTGGCGAGTACGGCCTCGAGCTCCCGCATGAGCGGGAGCTTGTCGAAGCCGGGCGCGAAGACGGCGGCGTCGACCAGGTAGTTGCGGCCGCAGTCCGGGCAGGTGAAACAGTAGGTCGTGAAGTAGCCGCCTATGACATACTTCTTGTTCTCCCACGTCCCATTGAGGCGCACGGCGGGCCAGGCGTGGAACGTCGCCTCCTCGACATCGAGGTATTCGTCGACGACCTCGTCCTCCTCCCAGTACTTCCACGCCAGCATCTTCTTCCTCTCGATGCACGTCGCCTCGCGGTCGGTCCACTCGCCGTCTTCCCAGTAGACCGTGATCATCCTGGCGGGCTTGTCGTTGAGTATCTTGATGACCCGCTCGCCCGCGTACTTCTCGTCGACCTTGTAGCGCGGCGGCAATCTCAAGCTCCATCCATAGGTCGCGGCGAGCCGTTCGGTGACCGCCGGCTGCTCGCCTGCGTTGAAGAGGGCGCGGTTGAGCCTCGCCTGGACCACGGACTCGACGTAGCGGAAAATCTCATCGGACCCCTTCTCGACGAAATCCCTCAAGTCCTTCTCCGTTCGAGCGGTGATCCCGACGACGACCTGTCCCTTGGCCCACCTGTCCTCGCGGTGAAAGATCCCGACCCTGCCGGCCCGGACATCGTCTCTCCTCTGCCCTGCCAGCTGCAGTATCGTCTTCGACAGATCGTTCTCGGGTTCCAGGTAGTCGATGACGATGATGTTCTTCCTGCTGTCGTGGTCCTTGACATCCCCCGTGCTCACCAGGGTCACGTCATAGGCCCGCTCATACTGCACCGTGACGACTTCCCGCGCCAGTGACGCCGCGAGGACCTTGGCGATGTCCTCACACCTGGGCGTGGTGATGATCGTGATGCCGCTGTTGGAGCCGAAGGCGGCGATCATCTGCTCCTGGCACGACGGAAGCACAATCGAGGAAAGGATCAGTGCAAGCGCCAACGCTCTGTTCATCTGCGCCTCCTCGCTCGAACGACCTCATTATGAAGGCGGAGCCTCAGGTGTCAAGGCGAAAGCGGGCGTCAGCGTGCAGCTTCGAGGCGTTCGATCTCCTTCTCCATCCTGTCGATCTCGCGCCGCATCATCCGGATGCGCAGGTCTATGTCCTCGGGCCAGTGCACGAAGGCCGCCTGCCCGCCCGCCTCCGGCGACCGACGCGCGACGCGCACCTTCCTGTCGAAGTGCTCATCGCCCCGCGTGAACCAAACGGTGACCTCGCTGCCGGGCGGCGACGACGACACCATCTCCTTCAAGGCCGCCGGCGTCGTCACGTTCTCCGCGCCGAATCTCCATATGATGTCGCCGGCCTCGAGCCCTATGGACTCAGCCGGACTGCCGGCGACGACGCTCGTGACGACGACGCCTCCCAGCCCCAGCGGGCCGCCTTCACCGCCAGGCGCGGCCGCAACGCGCACACCGAGGAAGCCGGGTCGCTTTCCGCCGTGTTCGATTATCTCCCGCGCCATGTCGCGCAGGCGGTAGGCGGGAAGACCGACACTCGTGTTGGAGGGCTCTATGAACTGGGCGAAGCCCCGGACTCCGCCCTCGTGCGTCCTCATCGCGTAGGAGACTGGCTGAGCCGAGAGCCGCCCGACGAGAAGGCCGATGACTTCTCCGCGCGCGCCCACTATGGGCGCCCCGGTGTTGCCTGGGCTGACGGGGACCGACATGCGGAGCATCTCCTCGCCGCCGTCCTCGCCCAGGGGCGCGGGCGGACTGCTGATGACACCCATGCTGACCGAAGGCAGCTGCCCGTATGAGTTGCCTATCACGAACACAAGCGAACCCGGCGACAAGGCCTTCTCATCGCTGAGCCGAGCCGGACGCGCCGCGAGTCCCTCGACGCGCACGACGGCGAGGTCCGTCCCCGGGTCTGTCCCGATGACCTCGCCCGTGTACTCGAGGCCGTCCGTGGTGCGCACCTCGACCTCGTCGGCGTAGCCGACGACGCTGGCCGTCGTCAGTATCAGACCGCCCTCGTCGTAGACGACGCCCGTGCCGACGCTCCGCGAAACCAGAGTCCCGGCCGCGGAGTCGCCCGCCGTCTTCGAGACCGCCGCAATGGACACGATCGACTCGCTCATGCGGTCGACCAGCTGTCTTATCTCCGCATCAAGGGATTCCATGCGGTGGCCGGCCGCCGCCCCGTCGAAGACCGCGCCGCCCGGAATGAGAAGGGCGGCGAGCAAGGCCGCTCGCAGCACGCTGCTCATCCGCGCCTCCTTCAGAATGCGTCACCGTCACCCGCTACGGGCTGCACCACCGGCTGGATGTAGTCGTTGGAGTAGGGCACCGGCGGCACGAGGTCCCGCGTCATGAACCTCGTCTCTATGGAGTCGCCCGTACGCAACCCGAAGCCTTCCGCCACCGGCAGCGTCTCGGGGATGCCCCTCAGGATGTAGTCGTCCCTGTAGCCGCCGTCGGGCGCCGGCCGCAGCGGTGCGCCGCTCGCCCCCTCGCCCGCCACATCGACACCCGGCTCGCCGTGCCCCCGCACGCCGTCGAGGCCGTAGCGGACGCCGACGAGGGCTATGAAGAACGCCAGGGCGCCCGCGACGACCACGCTCCTGTTGGCGCGGATCCACGCCAGCACCGGCAAGAGACGCCCCAGTCCCCTCGCGGCCTCCCTCTCGTCGATCCGCCGCCACAGGCGGTCCAGGAAATCGCCGGCGGGCTCGATGCGCTCGAGGTTGCCGAGGGCGTGGAGCGTCGCCGCCGCCCTGCGGTGCTCCCGGGCGCAGGCGGCGCATCCGGCGAGGTGCCTTGCGACGTGCTCCCGCGCCTCCACCTCGAGCGACCCGTCGCAGTATGCCCAGAGAAGCTCCCTTACGCTTTCACATTCCTGCATAGGCTAACTCCCCCCGATGAATGAGTCGTCGATGTACGGCTCGATCATCTCCTTTACTCTCTGTCTCGCCCGATTGATCCGCGACTTGACCGTTCCCTCCGGGAGGTTGAGGATCTCACCCGTCTCCTCATAGCTCAGGCCCTCGACATCCCTCAAGACGAGGGGCTGCTTGAACTTCTCAGGCAGCCTGTCGATGGCCCGCATGATCAGCCTTCCGAGCTCCTTCTGCTCGACGCGGCGGTCGGGCTTGGCCGTTTCATCTTCTATGTCTATTCTAACACTCGCTTCCTCGTCGCGTTCCGCCATCTCCTCGAGCGAATAGAACCTGTGTTTGCGGCGGCGGAGCTCGTTGCGGCACAGATTGATGGCTATGGTGTAGAGCCATGTCGAGAACTTGGCTATGCGCTTGTAGGAGGCTGCGCTGCGATAGGCCCTGTAGAAGGTCTCCTGGGCGACATCCTCGGCGAGGTCCCTGTCCCCGGTCATCTGGTAGGCCACGTTGACCATCCTGGAGGTGTACCTCCTCACGATTTCATCGAAAGCGCCGCGGTCGCCCTGCCCCGTCCGGAGCATGAGGTCCTCGTCGCTCAGTTCCCTGTTGGGAGGTGACTCTTCACCGCCAGTTCGGGCCATTCATCACCCCTGCATTTGCTTCTACCGCGCCCCGGCCGCCAGGTTCCCGCCGCGGACGCGGGCCGATGCCGGCCGGCCGCTCTTGCTGTAGATCTTCCATCCTAACTTCCATACTATCGCATGGTTACGTCGATCTCATAGTACTCGACATAAACCGAGGCTTCCAGTGGATGCACCATGCCCGTCAGGATCTCGGGAAGCTGCAGGCGGCCGCTGGGGCGGGACCTGTAGAGGAATCCGTCATAGGCGCCGTCGGGCTCCTCGCGCTCGATGAACCAGGTCTTGACATGGCCCGTACCCTCGTCGACGTCGAACTCGAAGGCCAGGCCGCCGCAGTCGACCTTCGCGGCGACGCGGCATCCCCGGGCCTCGAGCCATCCGAGCACCCAATCGCCCCCGAGGCAGATCGACACCAGCGCCGGGTACAGCGAACGGCCCGGGTAGGCCGTGCCGCTGGCGACCAGCGGCACCCCGTTCGCGTAGGCGACCGTGGTGTCGGGCGTGCTCATGATCCGCACGTCCCCGTGAAAGGGCAGCAGGCCGGGCGCCAGGTCGGCGTCTATCTCGAGGGCGCCGCCCGGTTCATAGGTCATCTCGAACTCCATGTCGATGCGCCCCAGGCGGTTCTCGACCGTCGCCTTGCCCCTGCCCTCTATACGTTCCACCCTCCGCGTCTCCTCCGCGATGCGCGCAAGGCCGTGACCCGGGTCCTCTCCACGCCTGCCCCCGGGGACATGCGAGCATCCGGCGATCAGAAGAACCGCCAGGGCCGCGGGGAGGAGAACACCCGCCGCCCTCCCTTCGAGTAACGTCATGCGGCTTCCCTGTTTGAGGTCCGGACACCATTCTAGAGCAAAACACCCGGCTGGCAACACCTAATCCCTTTTCGGTTGACAAACGGCCCCGGAAATGCTTCGATATCTACTTGGTCGCACCGAAGTCCTCTTGAACACTGAATATCATCCGGGGTCGCGCAGATAGAATGAGTGTAGCTTTATCGATCACCCTCCTCGGCATGGCGATAGTCTTCGCCTTCATCGGCATCCTTGCCGTCTGTATAAGGTTCCTGGCCCGCTTCAAGAGCGCCCAGGGCGCGCCCGCCCCAGCAGACATCGCCGGGACCCCGCCGCTCGCAGCGGTAATAGGTGCAGCCGTACACGCCCACAGGTCGAAGATGAAGCACATGTAAACGGAGGTCTGTCCGGTGGAATCGCAAACGAGAAAAGTAATGATAACCGACACCATTCTGAGAGACGCGCACCAGTCGCTGCTGGCTACCAGGATGCCGACCAGGCACATGCTGCCGATGGCGAAGGAGCTCGACAGCGTGGGCTATTTCTCGCTGGAGATGTGGGGCGGCGCCACCTTCGACTCGTGCATCAGGTTCCTCCGCGAAGACCCCTGGGAGAGGGTGCGGACCTTGAGAAAGGCCATGCCCAACACCAGGTTCCAGATGCTTCTCAGGGCCCAGAACATCGTCGGCTACCGGCACTATGCGGACGACCTGGTCGAGAAGTTCGTCGACCTCGCGGCCAAGGCGGGCATCGACGTCTTCCGGATCTTCGACGCCCTCAACGACATCCGGAACCTCGAGACGGCGATGAAGGCGACCAAGAAGGCGGGCAAGCACGCCGAGGGCTGCATCTCGTACACGACGAGCCCGGTGCATAACATAGATTTCTACGTGGACATGGCCGTGCAGCTCGAGCAGATGGGAGCCGACACGCTCTGCATCAAGGACATGGCGGGGCTGCTGACTCCGTACAGGTCCTTCGAGCTCGTCTCAGCCCTCAAGAAGAAGATAGGCATTCCCATTCACATGCACTGCCATGCGACGACGGGCCAGAGCGAGATGGTATATCTGAAGGGCATAGAGGCGGGCGCGGACATCATCGACACGGCCCTCTCCCCCCTCGCCCTCGGAACGTCACAGCCGGCGACCGAGAGCCTGGTGGCCGCGCTGCAGGGCACGCCGTACGACACCGGCCTCGACCTCGACCTCCTGATCCACATCGCCGACCATTTCAAGTCGGTGCGCGCCGACCTCGCCGAGCACGAGAGCGGCCTTCCGGGAGTGGACGCCAGGATACTGGTGGCGCAGGTGCCCGGTGGAATGCTGTCCAACCTGGCGAGCCAGCTCCGCAAGCAGAAGGCCATGGACAAGTACGACGAAGTGCTCAAGGAAGTGCCGAGGGTCAGAAAGGACATGGGCTATCCTCCCCTGGTCACCCCCTCCAGCCAGGTCGTCGGGACCCAGGCGGTCATCAACGTGCTCCAGGGCAAGCGCTACGCGGTGCTCACAGAGCACACCAAGAACTACCTCCTGGGCAAGTACGGCAAGGCCCCGGGGGAGGTCAATCAGGAACTCGTCAAGCGCGTCATAGAGGAAACGGGCCAGCAGCCCATCACCCACCGCCCGGCCGACGACATCGAGCCCGAGTTCGAGAAGGACAAGGCCGAGCTCGCCCGGAAGCTCGGGCGCGAGCCCAGGTCCGACGAAGACGTGGTCACCTACGCCCTCTTC
>JALGWA010000464.1 GCA_025774425.1 bacterium | reverse complement strand
CCGCCGAGACGGCGCCCGCGACCGTGGTCTTGGTGACGGGCCCGTAACCGTTCGAGGCCAGGTCGATGTATTCGCCGCCGCCGGGACCGGAGACGATCTCGAAAGCGACTTCCGTGCCGTCCTCGACGGGGTTCATCGAGCCGTCATACACGGTCGCGACAACGCCCGTCTGCGACGATTCGAAGGCCCCGCCGACCTGGATCCACCCGCTGTCGACTTCGGCGACGATGGCCCCCGGGGAACCTCCCGAGACCGAGAGCGACGCCTCGTCGAAGTACGAGTTGGCCTCGGCGACTATGGTCGCGGTATATGCTCCGCCCGACGGGAGGTACTTGACCGCGGCGACGCCGGACGAAGTCACGGCGCTGGGCGGCAATATGCCGTTCCCGCTCGCCAGGGTGAAGTCCACCACGGTGCCGTCCTCGACGAAGTTGCCATACGCATCCGTGACCTCGGCCACGATGGTCGCATAGGTATTGCCGTCGCCCGGTATGTTCGTCGGTGTAGCGTAGGCGCGCACCCTCGCCGGCAGGCCCGGCGTGAATACGACATTGGTCGTCTGAGTGGCGGCTCCGCACGAGGCCGTCACGGTAACGTCGTCCGAGGCGACCCTCGAAGCCATGAGGCGCGCGTACACCACGCCCGAACGGGTGACGTCATAAGTGGGGATGGTCCCCTCGGTCGTCCCGAACAATACCAGCGTGCTGTCCGGCACGGGCACGCCGTCCTGGAAGGAGACATACGCCGATATGGTCGCGAACTCGCTCGGGTCCGCCACGACCGAGAGCGGCGTCGCCTTGAGCGCGATCACGGGGTTCTCGAACGACACCTGGGCGTCGTCGGAGACGTTCTCGAACGTAGCCGTCACCGTGGCGACGGCCGGGTATGTCGAGCTCGTGAGGAAAGCGACCGCATCGCCCCACATGTTGGTCTTCGCACTGCGCGTTATCACGCCGGCGGTCGTCGAAAAGTTGACGGTGGCGCCGACGACCGGGTTGTTGTCTTCGGTGAGAAGCGTCGCGTAGACGGCCTGGTAAGTGACGCCGTCCGCGACCATGCGCTGAAGTGCGGGCGTAACCGTGAGGCCGAGCTGCCCGAACCGCACCTGGACGGTGTCCGCGTGGCCTCCGTATCGCGCGACGACGTCCGCGACGCCGGCCGTGGTGGGGCTTATGAGCACGGACGTCGCGACGCCCCCGGTATTCGTATAGGCGGACGCGCCGATCGATCCCAGCGAAGTGCCGAAGAGCACTTCATAGCCGGCGAGCGGCGTGCCCGACGACGTCAGTTTGAGCGACGCCGTCACCGCCGACGAGGAGATGCCGTCGGCCGGATTCTCCTTGGGGCTGGCGTCGACCGCGAGTGTCACACCGAGCATCGAGATCATCGCCATCTCCGTATAGGACAGGCCGCCGTACGATATCTCGGCCACGACGGTCGCATTGAGGTCGGTCCTGCTCACGGCGCTGACGATCTTCGCTCGCGCCTGACCGTACTCGTCCGTGCGCGCATCGGCCTCGGATATGTAACCATAGTCGATGCCGAAGGATACGGTCGCGCCCTCGACGGGATCGCCTTGTTCGTCGGTAAGCGTCAGCGTCAGCGTTCCCCACGACACGCCGTCGGCGTAGAGGGAGGCGGAGCCGAATTCGAGCGCTCCCTCCCCGACCTGGACGAAGGCGGACTTGCTGACCGCTCCGTCGGTGCGGGCCGTGATTTCGACATAGCCGGGCGTCGACGGCGCCGTGAAGCCGGCTGTCGCGATTCCGTCCTCGTTGGTGACGGCCTGCGCATCCACCGAGCCGGCGCTCGCTTCGAACTCGACCGTCTTGCCCTCGACGGGCGCATAGTCCCTGTCGACCACCCTGGCGCTCACCGTTCCGGCGCCGTTGGGCTCCACTTTCACAGGTGACGGGGTGACGTACTCGATGAGATACTGGGGTGGATCGGTCTCCAGAACCGGACTGAGAGAACCGTCCTTCTCCGAACACATCAGCAGCAGACAGGCCGCGAGGGCGACTACG
>JALGWA010000463.1 GCA_025774425.1 bacterium | reverse complement strand
CGGCTTTGCGGCCAAGCAGACGGTGACGAGCGAGTTCCACGCCTACAGCGACGACCCGGAGACCCCCGAGGTCGAGAATGTGCGCGCCGAGTACGGCGCCGAGTGGGTGACGGAATTCAAGTGCGAGGTGAGCGAGAAACTCGTCTATCTGACGAGGGTCAATGTCTTCTCCAACATGGAGGGCCTGCAAGAGGTCGACGTCAAGTGGGACAATTCCCTGGCCGCCGCCGTGGCGCCGTACGTGGACGTGACCTTCGATTTCAACCTCGTCTACGACCGCGACATAAGCGTCGCGGCCCAGATCAAGGAAGCGCTCGCGATAGGGCTGATCTTCAAGTTCGGAACGGAGGCGGACTAGGCCCGCTTCCCGCTGGTGCGTGTTACAGCCGTTACGGCGCGGGTTGGGACCGGCCGGGGGCGCCGCCGGACGGGCTTTCCTCGGCTCCGGCGCCCGGTTCGACGGCGGGGTTGCGGTAGAAGCTTATCAGGGTGAGCACCATGGAGGCGATGATCGGCCCGAGGAGAAGCCCCAGGAAGCCGAAGAGTTTGAGGCCGCCGAGTATGCTGAAGAGGAGTATGAGCGTCGGTATCCTCGCCCGCTTCCCGATGATCACCGGCCGGAGGAAATTATCGGCCTGGCTGACGACGACGCTGCCCAGCACGAGGAGTATGATCCCCCTCACCCAGCTCCCCGTCATGGCGAGTATGCCGGCGGCCGGGATGTAGACGAGCCACGAACCGACGAGCGGGATGATCGACAGGAAGGCCATCACGACACCCCAGAAAATCGGTGAAGGCAACCCGAGGATGAGGAATATGACGGCGCCCAGGCCGCCCTGCACCGCGGCGATCAGCAGGCCTCCGTAAATGGAGGCTTCGACGACCTCGCGCTGATGTGCGGCCAACCTCGCCTTGAGGTCCTCGGACATGGGCAGCAGATTCCACACATAGGCGGCTATCCTGTCGCCGTCCCTTATGAAGAAGAAAGCCGAGAAAATGATGAAGACGAAGCTGACTATGGCCATGGAGAGGTTCCCGACGACGGAAGTGACCTTCGCGGCGAGGAATGAGGTGAGGTTCCTGAGGTTCCCGGAGATCCATCCCTCGATGTCGATTTTCGATACGTCGATGTAGGCGCTCAGGTGCTCGGTCAGCCTCTCGTTCCACCGGTAGACTTCCGGTTTCAGGACGAAATCGAACTTGCCCGCCGCCGACGCCTCGCGGAAGGATGTGTACATGCCGGCGGCCTCCGAGAGGAGACCCAGCGTCAGCAGGGCGATGGGCACGATTATGACGGCGACTACCGTCACCGATACGATGAGGGCCCGCAGGTTGTCGTTGGACACCCTGCCACGGAGCCGCGCGTTGAGGGGGTTTGCGATCAGGGCGAGCAGCGCTCCCCATATGAGGTAGGAGAGATAGGGCTTCAGCATGAGGTAGAATACGTAGAGGATGATGACGACGAATGCGGCGAATATCGCGAGCGCGATCTGCTGTCTGCGTCCCATGCTCGGTCCCTCCACGTCGTCCCGAGCCTACATTCGCCGGGGCTGGATTTCAAGGGTAACCGTTCCCAGGGCGTCGATCACATTAGCCTTGTCAGGCAGCCCGTCGGTATTCTATGATTGCCGTGTTTCCAGCGGGGAGTGTCCGGAATGCTTAGGATTGCACTCGCGCAGGTCAACTTCAGAGTCGGGGATATCGCCGGCAACGCCAAGAAGATCCTCAAGTGGGTCGACAAGGCCAAGAAGACCCAGGCCGACCTCGTGGCCTTCCCCGAGCTCGCGATCTCGGGTTACCCCCCCGAGGACCTGCTCCTCAAGAGGCATTTCCTGGCGGATTGCGCCGCGGCACTGAACGCCCTGGCCGCCAGGATCAAGGGCATCACGGCCGTCATCGGCCTGCCGTACGCGGCCAAGGACGTCTTCAACTCGGCCGCCGTCGTCGGCGACGGCCGCGTCGTCTTCGTCTGCAACAAGGTCCACCTGCCCAATTACGGCGTCTTCGACGAGAAACGCTACTTCAAGCCCGCGCG
>JALGWA010000462.1 GCA_025774425.1 bacterium | reverse complement strand
CGTCGGTGCGGAAGTCGAAGACGCGGTGGAGCGCGATGGTCAGTTCGACCACCCCCAGGTTCGAGGCCAGATGGCCGCCGTTGGCCGAGACGACCCGCGTGATCTCCTCGCGAAGTTCCCGGGCGAGGCGCATGAGCTCCGGCAAGCTGAGCCTGCGCAGGTCGGCCGGACTTTCGATGGTCTCGAGGATCGTGCTCACGTTGTCGCTTCCGAGTCGTCGAAGACCCTGATGGCGGCGCTCGAGAAGAGCCGCTCGTGCGCCTGACGCATTCGCCTGACGGCCATGTGCAAGTAGCCCGGGGCGATCTCGACGCCGATGCTGTTCCTTCCCCAGAGGCTAGCGGCCACGTTCGTCGTGCCGGTGCCCATGAACGGGTCGAGGACGGTGTCGCCAACAAAGCTAAACATCCTGATGAGTCGGCCGGCAAGCTCGAGAGGGAACGGTGCGGGGTGGTCGCGCGTCGAGGCTCCGGGAATATTCCAGATCTGGCGGAACCACTGGCGATGGTCTTCAGCCGAGATGAGGCTGAGCACCCGGGCGGCAGGCTGCGGGCTACGATAGGCCCCGCCCTTGCGCTCCATGAGGATGTATTCGATGTCGTTTTTGATGATGGAGTTCGGCTCGTATGGCTTGCCCAAGAAGCTCGACGCGCCCTCGACCTCTAGCGCGGCATTGGCTATCTTGTGCCAGATGATCGGCGCCAGGTTCGAGAAGCCTACGCGCCGGCACGACTCCTGAATCGAAGCGTGGAGCGGCACCACGGTATGATGGCCGAACCGGCGGCGAGCCAGGCACACATCGCCGACCACGATGATCAGGCGCCCCCCTCTGACCAGCACGCGGTGACACTCCCGCCACACCCGTTGCAACTCCGCCACGAACTCCTCGTAGTCCTCAATCGCCCCTAGCTGCCCCCTCGTCTCCCTGTACCGCTTGAGCGTCCAATAGGGCGGGGACGTGACGATCAGGTGAACGCTCTCGTCCTCGATAGCGTCGAGACAACGGGCGTCGCCCAGCCGTAGCTGGTGCTCGGTGGGTAGGCGCTGGACCGCCTCCTCGATCTCGACGACCGCGGCTTTGTCCTTCGCCAGCCCTGGCAAAGCCTTGTTTAGCGCCCGGGTGTCCAGGGAAGTCCCGGGGGCATGGCGGTCCAGGATGTCCTGAGCCACGTCGGCAAGCTCCGTCGCCGTCCTCATGCGTTGTCTACCCAACCGACGGATTTCGGGCCTTGACTTCGCTCACTAGGCGGTCGAACATTTCGCCAACCACGCTCTCCGGGGTGATGATGCGAGGTCCCGCCGAAAAGTCTACCTCAAGGACGGCGTAGGCCTCAAGCGTCCCGAAGCCCCAGGACGGGGCGCTGCGCCCGGATAGCTGGGCCAGGCGGCCCTTCAGCAACTCGCACCAGGTCATCCCATGCCTCGAGCTGTACCGGTCCTTCGATATGTCGAAGACCATCAGGTAGCCGAGGACGATCTCCGGCGAATACATCTGCGCGTTGGCGACTTCGCCTACCATATCGTCAATGCGGTTCGGCACCGTGCCGCTGAGATTCTTCAGAATGGACTTGAGCGAGATGGCGGCGCGGTACTTACCGCCATGTGACCATGCCACGTCCCAAAACTTGGGCCTGCCGCCGCCGGGCACGGGCGCCTCGATCTCTGCACCGAGCAGGCCCCGCGCCTCTAGCTCTGCTGCGCAGTACTCCGCCAGGGGACGCAGCCGTAGGGTTGACGTGCGGGCACGCTGCTTCACAGCCGTCTCGTACAGATTCTCAATGGCTCGCCGCAACATCATGAGTAACACCCGCGCTGCCTCACCCGTCGCCGGGTTATCACGCATTGATAATAGAGGAAAACCAAGAGGGCCGCAAGCGCCGGGTCCGCCGCTCAGGTCTTGCGGGCGATGACGTAGCGGGCGAGGTGGCGGAGAGGGTCGGCCGCTGGGCCGAGGGGTTCCAACTCGGCTATGGCCTGGGCGACGAGTTCGTCGGCGCGCTCCCTCGAGGCCTCGAGGCCGAAGACAGCCGGGTAG
>JALGWA010000461.1 GCA_025774425.1 bacterium | reverse complement strand
CGCCGCGCCCTTGATCTCGGCTAGCATGATGATCATCTTCTGCATCGACACGGACGCAGTGGCGAAGTTCGGCCCGTCGCCGGTGACGATGCTCCGCGCCAGCCCCAGCGCGACGATGATGTCCTCCTTGATCTCCTTGACTTTGTCCTCGGTCTTGAGGACTTCGCCCTCGGTGCCGTAGGTCTTGACGTCGCAGTAGAAAGGCACTACGACGCCGGACTTGAGGTCCATCTTGTTGAGCATGTCGCGGACGCGGTCGAGCATCCCCTGATCGGGCATGACGAGCTTCGTGCCGAACTGCCCGCCCACCTGGACGAAGCGCAGAGGCGTCGTCCACCGCTTGGCGATGGCGGACTCGCTCTTGCGGTAGTCGCGCAGCAGCGCAATGGCGTGGAAGGCCGGCAGGACGATGGAGTTGCCTCGCTGCGAGAAGCTTGGCGCGTCCCACTTGAGGTGCAGCAGCTGCTCCAGGGGCAGCTCGATCCCCTCGCCGATGGCGCCCTCCTCGGGGAACTGCTTGACCTCGGTCAGCTCGCCCTGGACGTACTTGAGCTTCACCGAGACCGGGTTGATGCACTGGACGGCGGCGATGTCGTCGCCCTTCTCCGGGTAGGTCTTGTAGCCGACGCAGTCGCCCTTGACGAGGAGTTGGAGAACCATATCGCGGACGAAGGCATCGAGGCCGACCCTCTCCGCGAAGTCGGACATCTTCGCCTCGACGCCCTCGTCGTCGCAGTTGAAGGCGATCTCGTCGCCGATGGCGAAGGTCCGCCAGGCGTTGACGGCGTTCTTGACGATGGGTTCCTCGGTGTAGTATTCCCACGCCAGCTTCGCGCGCTCCTCCCAGGTCTCCGGCACGGCCTCCTCGACGTTGAGCTTACGGAACGCATCCACGTCGAGCGCCGCGGCGGCTGCGAGCTGGTCGGGCCCCACCGCGATCACCGCGAGCTTGCCGTCGTTGTCCTCGCCGATGACCTGCACCGTCGCTCCCTCTCGCTACCTGCCCGCCGGGTTGTCGCCGTTGCCGTTCGCGGCCCTCGCGCGGTCCACCGAGGCCTCGGTGACCTGGTAGCCGATGACGTTTAGCACCAGGGTCGCTGCACCGACGATGAGCCGAACCGCCGCGTCCGTCCCCGCCGGGGTCACGACTCCGAGGGTCACGAGCACCGACACCACAAGCCCCGCCGCGGCTAGCAGGAACCGCCGGCTCGTCCAGCGGGACGGCGCCTTGCCTTCGTCGCCATAGGCCATGTCTCGCTCCTTCGCTCTCCCCTGTGTCTCACCAGAAGATCGGGTCCGTCAGCACGGGCGTGATCGTCGGGGCGACCTCTTTGATTCGGTCGAGGCGCTCCTGGTCCCGCACGAGCACGGCACACCTGACAGCATCCACGATGTGGTCGTTGCCCTTTGAGTAGATGACGTTGCCGCGCACCAGCGTGTAGGTGTGGGTCGTGAACTGGTCCTCGATCTCGATGTCGTCCTCGGGCAGCAGCAGCTCGCGGCGCTGGAAGCTGCGGTTGATGAGGCTGGTCATGTACTCCTTGGCCCGCTTCTTCAGCGGCTGGCCGTCGCGCTCGGCGATGGTGATGGCACCGCCAAAGTCGTAGCCGCGGAGCTTCTGCTCGAGGTTCAGCACGCGGAACTTGTCGAGGGTGGTCAGCTCCTGGATGACCGCCAGGCCGTTGCCGCCCTTGTCCACGCCGATGCCCATGGGGCTGTAGTAGCGGTCCAGCAGGGCAAGCACGTCGGCGATGTGGGGGTAGGCCACGTGCTCCATGTGGACGCGGAGCACGAGCTTCACGGTGCTGCGGTTTCCGGTTCTCCAGTTTCCGGTTCTCCAGTTTCCGGTTGAACCGAATATAGGAGAACCGGACACCGAAGAACTGGACACGGAAGAACCGGAATCGGCGGCTTCCTTGAAGACGACGATTTCCGTGGGGTCGTTGGTGTAGCCCAGGTCGCCGCCGACCCAGAAGGTCCCGTCCTGCGGCCCCAGGTTCAGCAGCATCTCCAGGCGGTCGAAGGCCGCCTTCTCGTCCT
>JALGWA010000460.1 GCA_025774425.1 bacterium | reverse complement strand
CCACGGCCGGCTGAAGAAGTACCGTATGCCCACGCCGAAACTCATCTGGATCTCGGTCGCCGGAGCCAGGTCGAGTATGGGTCCCACCTCGGCGAAGAAGTCGAACGGCGGCGTCTTGAAGAGGTAGTTCCCCCCGAAGGGCACGCGCAGCCCGAAGCGGCTGTCATCCTCTTCCAGCTTCAATCGGCCGCCCATCCCGATGTAGAACTTCCACCCCGGTATCCTGAGCTCGCCGGCGGCCACCATGTGGTAGAGGTAGTCGATGTGCACGCTGAAGGCGTCAGGCCCGTCGAACGACCAGGCGAGGGCGCCGTCGAGCGCATTACCGCCCGAAAGCCACTGCTTGAAGCTCACTCCAGTGGGCTCGCCGGCGATCACCCCCACGCCGAAGGCATGCGACATCGAAGGCAGTGTGACAGTGCAGACCGCGGCCAGTACCGTAAAGACAAGGAATCTTCTCAATTCCGATGACCTCCTGATGTTCGATTGCAGTCACCCGTCATTATCAGGGTATGCGTCGCCGCTGTCAAGCGGGACGCCGGACCCGGCGAAAACGGTTGTCGGCCTCCCCGTGATTGGCTAGAGTATGGGGAACGTGGATTCAAAGCAACCCCCTGTCGAAAGGAGCCACAGATGCGCAAGCATGTATTGGCAGTTCTCGTCTGCCTGATGGCGCTGTCCGCCCCGGCCTCGGCGGCCGACTTCCAAGCCGTACCCGAATCCCTCAGGGACGAGTACAAGTTCGATCTCGAGGGCATGTTCTATGCCGACTCCGCCGCGTTCGAGGCCGACGTCGAGTGGCTCACGGCCCGGATACAGCAGATCGCCGACCTCAAGGGGACACTCGCCGCCTCCGCTGACAATCTCTACGAGGCATATCGGCTCAACGACGAGATCATACCCACGTGGTGGAAGCTGTGGGTGTTCTCGTACCTCACCTATGCAACCGACACGGACGCATACGAATACTACGAGAGGATCAGCCGTCTCTCGGGCGATCTCGAGGCCAAGATACAGTTCGTGAAGATCGAGACGCAGTCCATCGACGATGCCACCCTGGAGAGATTCTTCCGCGAGAAGCCGGAGCTCGCCGACTACGCTTTCGCCATCGAACAGGCGCGCAGATACATACCGTACACGCTCGAGCTCCCCAGGGAGGAGACGATATCGTCGCTCTACCCTTTCCTCACGGGCTGGTCGGAGAGACTCTACCAGGCCTGCATCGACAGGACCGATTTTCCCGAGATCGTCGTGGACGGCGACACGCTGAGCACGAAGATCAATTACTCCGCTCTGATAAACAGCAAGGACAGGGAGGTCAGGAGGAAGACCTGGCAGGGGTATTTCGGCGGCATGGCGGAACAGCGCGATCTGTACGCCCTGAATCTCGTCAAGGCTATCGAGGCGAGGGACAAGGTAGCCACCATGCGCGGCTACAGGAACTTCCCGGACTCCAAGTTCTTCGACTCGTTCCTCTCGTATGACGATGTTTCCGCCTATCACGCGGAGATCGCAAGACACGCTTACATCAGAGAGGAATACGACAGGGTCAAGGCGAAGAAGATCAGGGCGGCCACGGGCTATGACACCCTCTACATCTGGGACAGGACGGCCGAGCCAGAGGATTTCGAGACACCGCACTTCGACATCGTCCAGGCGACCGAGACAATGAAGAAGGCGCTGTCCCCGCTCGGCGAGGAATACGCAATCGAGCTCGGCAAACTTCTCGACCCCACGAACCGCAGATTGGACATCGTGGGCGGCGAGAAGCGCAGCACGGGCGCCTTCTCGACCGGCTGGCCCACGGGAACATGGCTATTCTTCTCGTTCAGCTACAACGGCTACCTGAGCGACGTCTCTACGCTGGTCCATGAGAGCGGCCGGGCGTCAAACCGATCTACAGCGACGGTCCGCCCTATGTCACCGAGGCCGCGGCCATCACCAACGAGCTCCTCCTCGCGCTCTACCTTTACCGGAATGAGACCGATCTCAAGGCCAGGACATACTACCTGGAGCAGTTCCTCGAGAACATCCTGGGGCTCCTGACCAACAACATGTTCGCCGACCTCGAGCTCAAGATATACGAGGGCGTCGAGAACGGATCGATCAAGAACGCGGACGACCTCGACGAGTTGGCGTGGGAGACCGTCATCCCCTACAGCATCTACTATGACCTGCACCCCGAGTACAGGAACGTCTGGACTCTGATCAGCCACTACTGGGACTCGCCGATGTACTTCTTCAACTACGTGATCGCGCAGTCCCTATCGATGATCTTCGTCGAGAAGATTCTCAATGAACCGGGTTTCGCCGACAAGTATATGGCCCTCCTGGAGTCCGGCTTCGACAGGCCCGCGCCGGAGGTCATCAAGGAAGCGACGGGCATAGACATGTTCGATCCCGAGGTTCTCTCGTCGGGGTTCGCCATGCTGGAAGACAAGATAGCGGAGCTCCAGGCTCTCTACAAGGAGATGGGGATCTGACGGCTAGCCGCCGGGCGACGGCTCCTCTTATTCTTCGAGCGCCGCCTTCGAGGGGGCGAACACGGCGAGATACCGCCCGCTCTCCACGCACTTCATGCCGTGCCTCGAGCCCGGCGGAAAGTATATGATGTCGCCCCCCGCGAGCGTCTCGCTCCGGCCGTCGAAGTTGGCCTCGTGCAGGCCGCTGAGGATGAAGAGACTCTCCCCCGTCGGAACGGCATGATACTCGACCTCCATTCCCTCGCGGGCGTCGAAGAGAACGACGTTCTGATACATGCTCTCGGCGGCCGAAAGCAGCAGCCGCTCGCTCAATCCCTCCCTCCTGGTCTCGCTGGGAGCCATCTGGGAGCTTCGCTTGATCACGACGGCATCGTCAGGCATCTTGACCCTCCCCACTCGTGCGTTTCAGGACCTGGCCCTGTGGGATGTGGTGCCGGGAGGGGGACTTGAACCCCCACGGGCGAACCCATACGCCCCTCAAGCGCACGTGTCTACCAGTTCCACCACCCCGGCATAGGCCTGGAAGGCGAGAATATACTAAAGCGGCCGGCGCTTCCAGTCAACAGCAGACTGGGCTTCACTCGCCGCTCGACGGTGCTTCCGGGGGTTGCTCGGCCGGCGTCTCCGCAGGGACGGGAGCCTGCTGCGCGGGAACGCCGGGAGCCGGTCCCTCCAGCTTGTCCAGCACGCTCTTGGCCTCAGCCTGCCGGTTCCTCGGGATGAGGCTCAGGCTGATGGAGGAAACCATGAACGCCACCGCCAGCACACCGGTCGCCTTCGCCAGCACGCCGCCAAAGCCCTTGCTGCCGAAGAGCGTATCGCTGCCTCCCCCGCCCGGCGACCCGAACACGCTCGCCAGGCCGGCGCCCTTGCCCGTCTGCAGCAACACGACGACGACCAGCACCACGCAGATCAGAACATGAATGGCATCCAGCACCTGTATCATTGTCTACCGATCGCCTCCCTTGTAGTCGACTATTTTCGTGAAAGAATCGGCGTCAAGACTGGCCCCTCCGACCAGCGCTCCGTCTATGTCGGGCTGGGCCATGAGAGCCCTTATGTTTTCCGGCTTGACACTACCACCATACTGTATGCGGACCCTCAGCGCAACCTCTAAGCCGTAGAGGTCGATCAGGATGTTCCTGATGAAGGCGTGGACTTCCTGCGCCTGCTCGGGGGTCGCAGTCCTGCCGGTGCCGATGGCCCACAGGGGCTCATAGGCAAGCACGACGTGGAGGACGTCCTCCTCGCCGGTGCCCCTCAGAGAGCCGAGCACCTGCTTGCGGATGACGTCCTTCATGGTTCCGGACTCACGCTCCTCGAGACTCTCGCCCACACATACGAAGGGGCTGAGGCCGGCGGCCCGGGCCGCCGCAGCCTTCTTCGAGACGTCCTCGTCGGTCTCCCCGAAGTACCTCCTCCGCTCAGAGTGGCCCAGTATGA
>JALGWA010000459.1 GCA_025774425.1 bacterium | reverse complement strand
ACACGCCGGGCCACGTCGACTTCACGATGGAAGTCGAGAGGTCGCTGAGGGTGCTCGACGGCGTCGTGGTCGTCTTCTGCGGGGTCGGCGGTGTTGAGCCCCAGTCGGAGACGGTCTGGAAGCAGGCCGACAGGTACAGGGTGCCGCGGATCGCCTTCATCAACAAGATGGACCGCGTGGGCGCGGACTTCGACAGGGCCGTCGCCATGATCGCCGAGCGGTTGGGATCCAACGGGCTGCCGATCGAGATGCCGATGGGCAGCGGCCGCGAGCTCGAGGGGATAATAGATTTGATCGAGATGAAGGCCTACATATACGACGAACAGTCGCTGGGGATGAAATACGACGTCGTCGATATTCCCGAGAAATACAGGGAGGAAGCCGCTCTCGCGAGGGAGAGGCTGGTCGAGTCCGTGGTGGAGTTCGATGACAACGTCATGGCGAAGTACCTCGACGGGAAGCCGCTCGGCGAGAACGATATCAAGAAGGCCTTGCGCCGCGGCACGCTGCGGGCGGAGGTCGTGCCGGTTCTCTGCGGGGCCGCGCTGAGGAACAAGGGGGTCCAGAAGGTCCTGGACGCCGTGGTGGACTACCTGCCGTCTCCCGTCGACATCCCGCCGGTCGAGGGGACGAACCCGAGGACCGGCGAAATGGAGACGCGCAGGCCGAGCGACGACGAGCCCTTCTCGGCCCTCGTGTTCAAGATCATGAGCGATCCGTACGTGGGCAAGTTGACTTACATAAGGGTGTATTCGGGCCGGATCAAGTCGGGGACCAACGTGTGGAACGCCCGCGGCCACAAGGAGCGGAACACCAAGTTGCTGCTGATGCATGCGAACAAGCGCGAGGAGCTCGAGCAGGCCCTGACCGGCGACATCGTCGCCGCGGTGGGCATCAAGAAGGCGGTGACGGGGGATACGCTCTGCGAGTACGACTACCCGATAATGTTCGAATCCATGGTCTTCCCCGAACCCGTGATCAGGGTCGCCATAGAGCCCAAGACCAGGGCGGACCAGGAGAAGCTCGAGACCTCGCTGGCCCGGCTAGCCGAGGAAGACCCTACGTTCAAGGTCAAGGTCGACGAGGAGACCGGGCAGACGATCATCTCGGGGATGGGCGAGCTCCACCTCGAGATCCTGGTGGATCGGTTGATACGCGAGTTCAACGTGCGCGCGAATGTCGGCAGGCCCCAGGTGGCTTACAGGGAGAGCATCACCGCGAAGGCCCGCGCCGAGTGGAAGTTCGTGAAGGCTGCGCCGGGAGGCAAGGGCCAATTCGGTCATGTCGTAATAGAGATCGAGCCGAGGGACAGGGGTGCGGGCTTCGAGTTCGAGTCGAGGGTGGAGCCCGAGGTTATTCCCGGGGAGTTCGTCGCCTTCATCGAGGAAGGCGTGCGCGACTCGCTCGAGAACGGAGTATTGGCGGGCTACCCGGTCGTGGACGTCAAAGTGACCCTCGTCGGAGGGTCCTTCCGCGAGCAGGAAGCAACGGACGTCGCCTACAAGAAAGCGTCGGCGATGGCCGTCCGCGAGGCCATACTCAAGGCCGAGCCGGTTCTTCTCGAGCCGATCATGGACGTCGAAGTCGTCGTACCCGAGGAGTATGTCGGGGATGTCATAGGTGATCTTCGGACGAGGCGCGGCAAGGTGATGGGGAACCTGCTCCGCGCGGACGGGCATGTGACCAGGGCGGCGGTGCCGCTCTCGGAGATGTTCGGTTACGCGACGAGCCTGAGATCCGCCACGCAGGGCCGCGCGCTCTTCACGATGCAGTTCGACCGGTACGACATCGTGCCGGAGAGGATCGCCAGGAAGATGACCGCGGGCAGATGGAACCCGGCTTGACCGTGGGACGCCTGTAGGGGGTGTGCAGATGGCAAAGGAGAAGTTTGATCGCACGAAGCCCCACTTGAACGTGGGCACGATTGGTCACATAGACCATGGCAAGACGACGCTGACGAGTGCGATAACGCTGTGTTTGAGCAAGCGTGGTCTGGCGGACGTGCGGACGTTTGAGAGCATTGACAATGCACCTGAGGAGAAGGAGCGC
>JALGWA010000017.1 GCA_025774425.1 bacterium | reverse complement strand
CAAGGAGATCGGCCCGGACATCGCCACGCTGGTGCCGGAGAAGAGGGAGGAGCTGACCACCGAGGGCGGCCTGGACGTCAAGGGCGGCCTCCCGGCCCTGGAGAGGGCCGTCAGCGAACTCCACGAAGCCGGCATACGGGTCTCCTGCTTCGTGGACGCCGACATCTCCCAGATCAAGGCCTCCATAGACGCCGGCGCCGACATAGTCGAGATTCACACCGGGGCTTACGCCGAAGCTGGCGACGCCGAGGCGGCGGGCATCGAGCTCGAGAAGATAGCCAAGGTGGCGGGCTTCGCGGCCAAGGGCGGCCTCCAGGTCAGCGCCGGCCACGGCCTCGACTACCGGAACACCCGCGCCGTGGTCGAGATCCCCGAAATCGAGGAGGTCAGTATCGGCCACTCCATAATCGCCAGGGCCGTCATGGTGGGTCTCACGCAGGCCGTCCAGGAGATGATCATGCTCGCGGAATAGGCGCCGAGCGCCCGTTCCGTTGTGAATGGGCCGGTGCCGCAGCGCCTCTCTCTGCGGCGCAGGCGGGATTTACATGTTGACACAGTCTTCGGCGCCTCTTAAACTATCCTCTCGGCGTTTTCTCGGAATCGAGCCGCACGCGGCTCTTGTTTTGGGTATATATCCGAAGTGTACTTAAAGAGAAGGGTGTGCGCATGGGCACCGTGAAGTGGCGTGCGATCCTGATCGCGATAGTCGTGATGGCCGCGTTGTACTACCTCTATCCCACTCTGAAGCTCGCCTCCCTCCCGGACGAGGAGAAGGCGGCGATGCCGGCCGAAGAGCTCGCGGACCTCCACAACAGGGCCATCCACCTGGGGCTGGACCTCCAGGGCGGGATGCACGTCGTCCTCGAGGTGGACAAGTCGGCCATCGCGGAAGAGGACCTCGACAACGTCGTAAACAGGGCGGAAACCGTGATCCGCAACCGGATCGACAAGTTCGGCGTCGCCGAGCCGCTGATACAGAAGCAGGGCAAGGATCGCCTGGTCGTGCAACTGGCCGGGGTCAAGGACGAGCAGCAGGCGAAGGAACTGTTGGGCCGCATGGCCCTCCTGGAGTTCCGCCTCCTCAAGGAGGGCGACGAGTTCAGGCAGGTCATCGCCGCCGTGGACGATTCCCTGGAAGTCGAGATCAGGGAGATCACGGCCGGCGTCGAGGCCGAGGAGTTCGAGCGGGAGCTCGAAGAGGCCGGCCTGGATGCCGACACGACGGGACTCCGCGAGGAGAGGGAGGCGGAGATCGCCGAGGGCCGGACGCTCGCCTCGATGATCACTTTCATCCCGCTCGGCGGAGAGCGGTCCGTGCACGAGAATGCGATGGTTGCCGGCAAGTACATACCCGTGGTCAAGCGGATACTCGAGATGGCCGAGGAGCGCGGCATCATCCCGGCGGATGTGGAAGTGCTCTGGGACTACGAGGTCCAGCAGGGCAAGGACGACACCTTCCAGTATATCTACCTCGCCGAGCGCAAGGCGCAGCTGACGGGCAAGCATGTCAAACGCGCCTCGGTCGCCTTCGGCCTCGACCCGGAGTATCCCAACATGCCGGGCGTCAGGATGGAGCTCAACCGCGTCGGCCGTTCGCTTTTCGCGAGGACGACCGGCGAGAACGTGGGGCGGCGGCTGGCCATAGTACTCGACGGCAAGGTCCACTCGGCTCCGAATATCAAGGAGAAGATCCGCAGCGCGACCGCGTCGATCACGGGCAGATTCGATGCGGACACCGCCAAGGAGCTCGCGGTCGTGATCGAAGCAGGCGCCTTGCCGGCTCCGCTGCTCTTCGCCGAGGAGCGCACCGTCGGACCTTCCCTGGGACGGGATTCGATCGCCGCGGGCGTCAGGGCCGCCTTGATCGGTCTGGCCTCCGTCGCCGTTTTCATGGTGGTCTATTACCAGCTGTCGGGGCTTCTCGCCGATTTCGCGCTGATCCTGAACATCATGATCATCCTCGCGGCGCTCGGCGCGGTGCGCGGCACGCTGACGTTGCCCGGTATCGCGGGCATCATTCTGACCATAGGCATGGCCGTCGACGCCAACGTGCTGATCTTCGAGCGCATCCGCGAGGAACTCGCCCTGGGCAAGACGGTGAGACGGGCCATAAAGGACGGTTATTCGAGGGCCTTCTACACGATCATCGACGCCAACGTGACCACCCTGGTCGCCGCCGCCGTGCTCTATCAGTTCGGTACCGGACCGATCAGGGGCTTCGCGGTTACGCTCTCCATAGGTATTCTTGCGAGCATGTTCACGGCGATCGTCGTTACCAGGACCGTGTTCGACGGCATAACCAGCGTCCGGAGAATAGGCAAGCTGAGCATATAGCGAGGTCCATAATGCGATTCTTCACGAAACCGGATTTTGACTTCATCGGCAGGCGCAAGACGGCGTTCATCTTCTCCGCGGTCCTGATCGGCGCGGGCCTCGTATCCCTCGCCGTCCACGGCGGGCCCGACCTGAGCATCGACTTCAAGGGCGGCGTGCTGGTGCAGGTCAAGTTCGACCGCCAGGTGACGACCGAGGAAGTCCGCTCATCGCTGGACACGATCGGTTACGGCGACGTCGAGATCCAGAGGTTCTCAGGGGGCGATGAGTTCCTTATCCGCGCGCCCTATGAACAGGAGAAGGACGTATCGCAGGAATTGATAGCCGCTCTCAGGAAGGACTTCACGGAGGCCGCCGTCGATGTCAGGCGCGTGGAACTCGTGGGTCCCAAGATAGGCTCGGAACTTGCGAAGAAGGCCGCGCTGGCGGTGGCCGTCGCACTTGTCGGCATCCTCATATACGTCGCATGGCGTTTCGAGTTCCGCTTCGCCGTGGCGGCGGTCGTGACACTGCTCCATGACGTGCTTGTGACGCTCGGGCTCTTTTCGCTGACCGGAAGGGAGATCTCGCTGGCGGTCGTCGCCGCGTTCCTCACCATCGTCGGTTACTCGCTCAACGACACCATCGTCGTCTTCGACAGGATAAGGGAGGATCTCCGGAAGTATCACAGGAAGCGTTATGACGAAGTCGTCAACGCCAGCATCAACGAGACCCTGAGCAGGACCGTCATCACTTCGCTGACCACGCTCCTTGTGGTGTTGTTCCTCTTCTTCATGGGCGGTGAAGTCCTCCGGGACTTCTCGTTCGCGCTGCTCGTAGGAGTGCTGGTCGGTACGTACTCCTCGATCTTCGTGGCGAGCCCGATTCTCGTGGAGTGGAACAAGAAGGCGCCGGCGAGGCGCCGCTAGGTTTCTCGAGCGGACTGTACATGAAAGGCGACATGTTTTCCCGTTTCTGGACAGCCTTGAAGGCATACATGACGGGATTGTATCGTAAGAGACGGTTTTACAGGGAAGTGGAGGGGGAGAACGGAGACGGGTGGCTGGCACGGCAATTGCTCGCTAGTGAGGGCAGCCCGATCATGAGTTGGGTACTCAAAGCCAGCGCGGTCTCCCTTCTCGTTGTGGCGGTGTTGTTGACGGGTCTGTGTGTGGGGGAGGAAGAAGGCCGGGGGGCTACCGAAGAGAGCCCGCAACCAGTCAGTGACGCGGGGGCCGGAACCACAACTCGCGAAGAGCTCACGCTCGAATCGCGGCAGGCGCCGGGTTCTCGGAACGTGGCAAGTGAGGCGCTCGAAGTGCTGGGTGCGGTGGAAGAGGGGTGGAGGAAGAGCAGCGCCGAGCCGTTCGGCACACACCTCGGCAAGGCGAAGGTGAGGATAGACCTAGGGGATGGGGGGCCGCGCGGCGGGCTTTTCACCAGGAGCCAGGCTTACTACCTGCTCAGCGACTATCTCGAGGATTTCCGAACGGTCGAACTCAAGGTCGACAAGTCGTCCGCAGAGGCGAAACCGGGATCGCGACCGTACATTCTTCTTGAAAGAGCCTACCGCACGCAGGACGGCGCACGGAGAAAGCAAGTCGTTTTCGTGTCGCTGAGGCGCGAAGACGGCGGTTACGTGATCTCCGAACTCAGGGCCATCCCGTCCGGATAGGTCTTCGCTCTCCGCAACATGCGGGATTGAAAGTGTTGCGAAGATCTCTCGTCCTGCTTTTCGAGGTTCTGCTCGCCGCGGCGGCGTTCGTGGACGTCTATACCGGCTGGGCGTTGCTGCCCGCCTGGGCGGCCGGCGCGCTTCTCGCCGTGTGCGTCGCGGGCCTCGTCCGGGCCAGGCGCCGGCTGCTTCTCACATGGTTCGCGCTTCTCGCGGCCGTCTTCGCGTTCCACTTGTCGACCGCCGAGTACATCCGATACGAGACCAGGAACTGGGAGGAGGTGCGGGCGGGCAAGGCCGCGGCGGCGCTCCAAGCGTCTCTCGGCGTGCTCGGCGCGACAGCGTCCGGCGTGTCCGACCTCGCGGCCGCGGCCGCGGCCGACGAGTCGACGGTCCGGGGACTCGAGGCGCGCGACTACCGGGCGGTTTTCGGGGACCTGGAGTCCGTCTTGTCATCGAAGCCCGGTCTCGGGGGCCCGGCCGGCCTTGCGGCGGCGGATGAGGGAGGGCGGATCGTCGCATGGGCGGGCAGGCTCCCGGGCCGGGTGCAAGCGCGGGCGCCGGTGCCGACGGGCGCCCGCATGAGGTTCCTGGAGAGCACCACGGGTTACTGGCTCGAGGCGGGCCGGCCCGTCGAGGTGGACGGCCGGCGCCTCGGGGCAGTCTATGCCTACAGCATGATCGAGGCAAGGTACCCGGGCGTGCTGCCGCATGGCGTCGGCCGCTCCCTGTCGGAGCGGCTCTCGGCCGAGGTCGGCCTCAGGGTGACCTACACACCCCCGGGCGGGGAGCCGCCGCCGGCGACGGGGGGCTTCGCCGTCTCCGGGCCGTTCCTCCTTGAGGGTGGGCAGCCCGCCGGGACGTTGACGGTGCATGGGCGCGACCCGGCCGGGGAGAGGGGCCTCCTCGTGCGGCGCGGTCTCTTTCCCGCAGCGGTGGCGGTCTTGGCCCTTCTGGTCGTCGCGTGCGTGCGCCTCGGCCGCAGGCTGCTCGGGCCGCGGGCGAGGCTGGCGCGCCTCCGCAACGCCGCGCTCTTCTCCCTGGCGCTCGCCGGCCTGAGGCTGGGACTCTCGGCCCTGAGGTCGCCCCTCATGCTGTCGGCTCTCGGGGCGTTCACCCCCTGCTCCTATGCGACGCGTGTTCCGGGCGACCTGCTCCGGTCGCCGGCCGACTTCGCGCTCTCCATGCTGTTCGCATGCGCGGCCCTCGCCGTCATGATCGTCACCTGGGTGGAGCGCTCGAGACGCCGGAGGGGGCGGGCGGGCCGGATGAGCGGGGACGGCCTGCCCTCGGCCATGCTCGGCGTCGTCGGCGCGGCCCTGGCTTCGGGCTTCATCGCCGTCTGCGACCGCTTTCTCGGCGCCGTGTACGCCGACACCTCGCTGCATCTCCTCTCGCTCTCGCCGGTGACGCTTTCCTGGTCGGAGATAGCCATGAAGGCGGGGCTCTTCATGTTGAGCGTCGGCGTGCTGCTCGCCGGCGCCGCGCTCGTCGCCTGGGCCGCGGCCTCGATGCGGCGCGGGCCCGCCGCCCTAGGTCGCGGGTCGCGGCCCGTCACCGCGGCGGGGGGCCTCTTCCTCGTCTTCGCCGCGGTTATCGTGGCGACGGGGGGGGCGTGGCGCCTGCTCGTGTCCGCGGTGCTTTGCCTCGCCGGGGCGGTCGTCATCGACGCTTTGCGGACGCGCAAGATCGACCCCGGTTTCCTGAGACCGAGCGTCGGCCTCGTGGCCCTGACGGTCGGCTTCGTGATCGGCGCTTCGCTGTTGCAGTTCCCGCTCGCCGTCGATGACTTCTACGCGCGCGGTCGCGAGGCGATAGAGGTCGCCGCCGACGAGGTCGGCGCCCGTACCGACGAGTGGAGGGCGGCGGTGCTGGACGGCACAGTGAGGGGAGTGCTGGGGGATGCTGGGATCGAGGAGGCGCTGGCCGCGGGCGATGTGGACTTCGACGCGGAAGCCCTGAGACTCTGGGCCAGCACACTCGTGGGCAAGTACGACGGCCTTTCGGGCGTCTACATACTCGATGGAAACGGCCACGAAGCCGGCAGGTTTTCGGTGGACGAGATGGGCGAGTTCACCGAGCTCGAAGGCCTGGTGCGCGAAGCGAGATTTTCCCGCTTCCCCACGCGCATCGCCAGGAGGACGAATGTCGGGGGGCGCGAGGTCGACCTCTACCTCGGCGTGGTCCCGATCTTCCGCGACGACGATTACCTCGGCAGCGTGGTCGTATCGCTACCCTGCCTCTACGATGACCTCGAATCGATGGCCGGGCGCAAGACGACTTTCTTCCAGGCGGTCTCCTCCGTGCGGGGCGACGCGGGCGCTGCACCCGCTTACGCCGCCTCTCGCGTCTCCGACATGCGCATAGTGGAGAGCACCGCTCCCGACTTCGAAGTCGGGAGCCGCGTCACCGGCCTCGAGGACCTCGGACCCGGCGGCGGCTGGTTGCGCCACGAGGTCGCCGGAAGCTCTCTTGAATCCTACTTCCGTCCCGTCGGCGGCCAGGCCGACGGCGTCCTCTTCAGCCTGAGGCGGCTGACGCCGAGCGAGATGGCCGTTTACTTCATGGTGGTGACCGTGACCAACCTGCTTTTCGCGCTGCTCGTCCTCGCCTTCGCGGGGTCGGCGGCCGGGCTGAGGCGGCTCGTGCGCGCCGCGCGCGGACTTCCGTATCCCCGCGTCAGGCGGAGTTACGCGAGGCGGCTCGCCCTCGCCTTCGTTCTCATAGCGACGGTGCCGACGCTCATTCTCGGCGTCATGAGCCGGGGCTATCTCAGCAAGCGGCTCCGCGAGGTGATGGAGTCGAAGGCCGGGGAGAGCCTGAGGCTCGCCGAGCTCTCCCTTGAGAGGATGGTCATGGACGAGGCCATGCACCTCGCGCAAAACCCCATCCTCATAGACGAGCTGATGGAGGAGCCCTCCATTCTCGCCATGCTGGTGAGCCCGGAGGTCTCGGCGGCCGTGTTCGACGCCCGCGGCGCGCCGCTTGCCGGGTTCGGGGAGCCGCGGGTGCCGGCGGACCTCGTCGAGTCCGTGTTGGCCACCGGCCGGCCGTACTACTACTATGACCTCGAGGACGGCCTGAGCGGCAAGGTCGTCGTTCCCGTGCGCGATATGCTCTTCCCCGAGCGCATCCGGGGATGCGCCTTCGTGGCGCGCCGGATCGACGACGGGGTCGCGCGGGAAATCTCGGCGCAGCTGGGCCGCGACATCAACTTCTACGGGTCTCCGGCGCTCGTGGCGACGAGCAAGCGCGAGGTGTTCATCGCCGAGCTGATGCAGGACAGGGTCTCGCCCGACGCCTATGTCGAGTGCCTGCTCGGGGGCAGGGAAGTCCACTATGCATGGGAGAGGATAGGGGCCGCAGATCTCGTCATCGGGTACAGCCCGCTCAGGGGGGTCGGCGGCGGGCCGGTGGGCGCCGTCTCCGTGCCGCTGGTCTTCGCCAAGGACGACGTCGGCAGGCGCCTCGAGTGGACGGTGTCGGCCATCACCTACCTTCTCGTGCTGATCGTCGGCATCGTCTTCGCCGTGGGCCTCGTCGTCGCACGCCGCATCTCGACCCCGGTAAGGCGGCTGATACAGGGTACCATGAGGGTCAGCTCCGGCGATCTCAGCGTCACCATCCCCAGGACCGGCGATGACGAGATAGGCGATCTCGTCGCGTCGTTCAACAAGATGACCACGGCTCTCGGCAGGAGCAGGAAGGCGCTCAATGAGCGCAAGCGCTACATCGAGACCATTCTGAGCAACGTCGGTGCGGGCATCGTCTCGACCGACAGGCGCGGCCGTATCGCGGCGTTCAACAGCGCCGCCGAGCGAATACTCGGCGTCAAGAGCAAGAACGCCCGCGGGCGGGACGCCGGGACGCTGCTGTCGAGGGCCGGCGCCGGCGGGCTCGCGGAGGTGATCAGGCGGCTCGGGCGGGAAGACGTGGTGAGGGAGGAAATGAGTTTCGCGCGCCGCGACGGAACGGTGATGACGCTGAGAGCGGTCGGCTCGAGGATGAAGGATGCGCGCAGGAGGACGCTGGGCAAGGTGATAGTCTTCGAGGACATAAGCGAGCTCATCAAGTCCAAGAAGCTGACGGCGTGGAGCGAGATGGCGAGGCAGGTCGCTCACGAGATCAAGAACCCCTTGACGCCGATGAAACTCTCGGCGCAGCAGCTCCTCCAGGCCCATCGCGACGGCAAGGAGGACTTCGGCGAAATCCTCGAAGACGGGGTGGCCGTGATCGTCGAGCAGATCGAGTCGTTGAGGCGGATCGCCGTGGAGTTCTCGCGGTTCTCGCGCATGCCCGAGCGCAAGGTCGAATCGGTCGATATCAATGACCTTGTCAACGAGAGCCTGGCGCAGTACGAACGCGCGCTGATGGGAAGCATCGAGATAAGGAAAGACCTGCTCGTCGTGATACCTCCCGTAGAAGTGGACCGCGACGAGATGAAGCGGGTGTTTCTCAACATCATCGAGAACGCCGTCCAGGCCATGCCGGAGGGGGGCACGCTCCGCGTCGCCTCCCGCGTCGGAAGGCGGGGGAGAGCGGACGGGGCGTACGACTTCGTCGTGTCGAGTCGGCCCGCCCAGGAGGAGGGCATGGCGGAGTTCGTGGAAGTCTCGTTCGCCGATACGGGCTGCGGCATCCCGCGCGAGAACTCGGACAGGCTGTTCGAGCCCAGCTTCTCCACCAAGACGCACGGCTCGGGCCTCGGCCTGGCGATCTCCAAGGGGATAATGGACGCCTACGGGGGGGAGATCGTGATCGCCAGCCGGCTGGGGGAGGGCACGGTGGTGCGCGTCAGGCTGCCCTACCGGGGCAAGCCTATTTTCGGGCGGCGGCCTCGAAAAACAGATAGTAGAAAGAAACGTCGCCCTCGGCGGGTATGATCTCCAGCTGATGCGTCCCGAAGGCCGGGTTGTCCACGATCTGGCAAGGTATCGAATAGGCCGTCCGTATGTAGGGCCTGCCGGCCTGGTCTCCCTCTATGTCCTTCCCCCAGGCGTCGGCGGGCAGGTAGGAGCGGTCCTGCTTGACATAGACCCTGGGTATTCGGCCGCTTTCGAAGGCCGGGAGTATCCACACGGCCTTGCCGCTGTAGATGATGCGCATGCGGCTTCCGCCCCGCCCGAGGGAGTCGCTGTAGGAGACCGAGTACGCACCGACCTTCCAGTTGCCGTCGAGGAAGACGGCGCCCCGCATCCTGTCCCCGGGGTCTCCGTATTCGCCGAACTCGTCGTAAAGGCCGGAGTCGGCGTTGGCTATGTTGCCGGACGCATAGCCGAGGCGGGTCAACGGCGTGGGTTTCAAGAGGTCAGCGCCGGGGTCGTCCCACGGCCTGAAGGGCTTGGCGATGAGCGGGAGCACGGTGCCGGGCCTCAAGCGCCTGAGCTCGTCCTGTATGGCCCGCTCGACATCGGCGTATGCCTTCTCGCCGGAGATGCGCGCCGCTATCGCGCCTCCCGGCCGGATCAGCACGAAGGCGGGCAGGCTCGAGACGCCGTAGAGATCGTAAACCCGCCTTTCCATGTCGAAGCCCACAGGGAAGGCCGCGCCCGAGGCGCCCACGACCTCGATCGCATTCGTGAGGACCTTGGAGGGTTCGAAAAGGGGTGCGTGTACGGCGATGATGCTCAGGCCGTCGCCCCGGTAGCGCCTGTCCCACTCCCTCGCGTAGCGCAACGCATGGATGTTGGTGACGAGGCCCCCGTCATAGAACATGAGGAGCACCGGTCCGTCGAGATAGTCCGCGAGATGGATGGAGTCTGCATGCACGCACTCGCGGATCAGGAAGTCCGGCGCCGCCGCGGGGCCGGCGATCGGCGCGGCTCCCTCCTCCGCCTCCGCGCGGCCGCCCGAAGGCGCCGACAGCGCGAGGACGAAAAGCGCGACAGCGAGCGCTCCCGGCATATGCCTCTTGACGCGTCTCATGCGCACCATCCTACCAGACATACGGACCACCGCAACATCGAATAGTTCCCGGGGACGTCCCCACCCGGCGGGCAGCCACTTCTGTCCCGGGCGCCGCCGAGCACCGAAGGTCCCCCGCCGGCGCCCCGAGCGGCTCACAGCAGTCCCGACCGCGGGAAACTCGCGGGTGAGTCTGGGCCTTGGACTGACGGGCCCGGCCGCTACTTTACGAGGGGCAGTTTTGAGGTACGGGTCGTTCCCCCGATGGTCGCCGACACGAAGTACACGCCTCCCGAGATGTCGGCTAGTCCGGGGAGTTCGCGGCCGAGGTCGATGACGACTGCGCCCTCGTCCTTGTAGACCTTCGACGCCTCGATGCGCCTGCCGCGCACATCGTACACCGCGAGAGCGACGATTCCCTCGCGGCCGCCCGCTATCCTGGCGAGCAGGCGCCCGGCTCCGTCTCGCACGATGTCGAGATCGAAAGCACGCGGGACACCGCATTCGACGCCGGCGGCCTGGGCGCCGTAGGGTATGGTGAATCTCTTGTCGCCCTCCTCGCCGTCTATGAAATCGCAGACGGCGTACGGGTCGAAACAGTACATGCAGGACGGGCAGAGGCCCTGGACGTGGCCGAACAGGCCGTCGTCCGAGATGTATTCGTAGTCCACCTCTATGCGGTCGGGATAGACGTAGAAGTACCTTATGGAAGGCCTGCCGACGAGCGTCGCGTTGATGTCGATGTAGTAAATGCCGTTGTGGACCTCCACCCGGTTGGCGTGCACATGCCCGTTGATGACGGCCACGACATTCCCGGCTTCCTCGAGAATCTCCCTGAGGAATGCCATGCCCTCGTACTCCTGGTAATGGCAGGTCGTGTCGAAGGTCGCGCACCAGCCCCTCTCCCACATATTGTAGTGGGATAGGATGATTGCGGGCTTGTCTGCATTGGCCGCGAGGTCCTGCTGCACCCACGCGCGCTCGACGGCGTGGCAGTGAACACGCGGGGGGACATAGGGCTGGAGCGTGCAGTCGATGACGATGAAATGCATGCCGTAGTAGTCGAAGGCGTAGTGGGTCGAGTCGAGGCCGAAGCAGTCCATCCAGGCCTGCTTGGCGTCACTCTGGAAGTTGTCGTGATTGCCCACTACCGGGTAAAGAGGACACCGGAGGGAGTCCAGTATCACGCGCGCCTCTGCGAATTCACCCGCGATTCCATGCTCGGTTACGTCGCCGAGGTGGGCGGCGAAGTCGACGGGGGGAACATGCCGGTTGATGTCCCCGACGAAGTTGGCGAGGAGCTCGCGTGAAATACTAGAGGCCTTGATATAGCGATAGTCGTCTGCCATGTGCGGCGTCACGTGGGAATCGGCGATCACCGGCATCTTGCGGCCGGGGTCGCCCGGCCCGTGGGCCGGCGGGGGACCGAAACCGCTGGAGTCCGCCCCGGGCGACTCGAATGCGGCGCCGGCTGCCGCACAGGCAAGCACAGCGACAAAGCCCAGGGCCGGCAAGACCCGGTACTCGAGTCGGTGAACCCGCATCTCGCACCTCCGGCGAAGGATTATACCAGCACCGGGACTGCTTTGTCAAGCGCCGCGCGTCTGCAGGAAGAGGGAGTCCGCCGAATGACCCGCCGGCTACCTCCGGGAAGGCCCGTCCGGCTCGGCCCCGGGGCCCGGCGGGACCGCCGTGGGGCGGGCGTCCTCTGCAGCAGCAGCCGCCCGACTGCGGCAGGGGATGGTGAATCTCTTGTCGCTCTCGCCGCCATCTATGAAGCGGCAAACGGCGTAGGGATTGAAGCAGTAGGCGCACGCCCGGCACAGACTCTGGACGTAGGTCAAGAGGGCACCGTCCGAGATGTACTCGTAGTCCACCTCTATGCGGTCGGGATAGACATAGAAGTACCTTATGGACGGCATTCCGACCAGGGTCGCGTTGATGTCGATGTAGTAAATGCCGTTGTGCACTTCCACCCGGTTGGCGTGCACATGGCCGTTGATGACGGCCACGACATTCCCGGCCTCTTCGAGAACCTGCCTGAGCAGCGCCATGCCCTCGTACTCCTGGTAATGGCAGGTCGTGTCGAAGGTCGCGCACCACCCCCTCTCCCACATGTTGTAGTGGGAGAGTATTATGGTCGGCATGTCGCTGTTGGCGGCCAGTTCTCGCTCAACCCAGGCACGCTCCAGCGAGTCGCAGCGCACCTGGTCCGCGTCGTAGGGCTGGGGCGTGCAGTCGATCACGATGAAGCGCAGGCCGTGACGCTCGAAGGCATAATGGGTCGAGTCGAGTCCGAAGCACTTCATCCAGGCCTGCTTGGCGTCGTTCTGGAAGTTGTCGTGGTTGCCGACGACCGGGTAGAGGGGGCATTCGAGGGAATCCAGTATGGCGCCCGCCTGTGCGAACTCCTCGGACGCGCCGCTTTCAGTCACGTCGCCGAGGTGGACGGTGAAGTCGACGGGCGGGACGTGCTGGTTGATGTCCCTCACGAAGTTGGCGAGCAGCTCGCGCGAGATGCTGATCGCCTTGATATGGCGGAAGTCGTCCTCCGGGTAGGCGAATATGTGGGAGTCGGCAATCGCCGCGAATGAGAAGAGCATCCCCTCCGCCTGTCGATCTCTGCCGGCCCCGCGGTCGGCTCGGCCCGGTGTGTAGGGGCAGGGCGGGCCCGGGCCGTCTGGCGCGTCGAGACCGGATGCGCGCGCAGCGGGCGGCGGCGAGAGTGCGACCACGACCGCCGACAGCATGACCACGAGCGCGGCCGGCATGTATCTCTTGACGCGTCTCATGCGCATAATTCTATCAGACATCGCGACCAGGGCAATATCGAAGGCTTCGCCCGGGGGCGGCCCTCCCGGCGGGCAGCCGCCTCTGTCTCGGGCGCCACTGAACATCGAAGATCCCTCGCCGGCGCCCCGAGCGGCTTCCCCACATTCCGCTTGACAACCCCGGGGATTGGTATTAATTGGGTCTCGAAATCGGGTTGCGGCTCTCATAAGCCGTATTCGAGGAGGTGGCGGGTCCAATGAAATGTCACTATCATCCGCGCGCGAACGCCGTCGCCATGTGCTCGGCCTGCGGCGTCGGCCTGTGCAGACGATGCATGATAGAGGACGGGGACAAGGTCTTCTGTGAGTCATGCTACTCGCACGGCCTCGGTGAAGAAGACCTCGAGCGCGATGAGGACCATATCGAGTCCGAGGATTACATCGATCTCGAACTCATGGACGTGCTCGACACCGACGATGACGACGGCCTCTTCTAGAAGTCCCCGGACGGGCTCCGCACCCCCCGGCCGCGCATCGTACGCCCAACGCGCCCTCGGGCGGCCCGGAATGCCCCGGAGTTGACTTAGGCCCGCGGCCGGGGTTATATTGGGTTGGAACCTGAGCGGCCTCCCCTCGGTTAGTCAAAGTGGATGAAACACATGAACCCTGCTAAGATCGGGCCGCCGGCCGTTTGCTGCCTGGTTCTGTTCCTCCTTGCGACGCTCGCCGCCGGCGCGGCCGCGGAGGAGTTCAACATCGCCAGGCTCAAGTACCGGGGCGGCGGCGATTGGTACAGCGACCCGACGTCCATGCCCAACCTGCTCGCGCGGGTGAAGCGGGATCTCGGCATAGAGACGGCGCGTGAGGAGGTAAGGCTCGACATCATGAACGAGTCGCTCTTCAACTACCCGTTCGCCTACATGACCGGTCACGGCAGGGTGAAGTTTTCGGACGAGGAGGCGGCGCGGCTCCGGCTCTACCTGACATCGGGCGGGTTCCTGTGGGCCGACGACAACTACGGGATGGACGAGCATTTCCGCAGGGAGATCCGCAAGGTGTTCCCGGACGAGGAGCTCGTCGAGCTGCCCTTCAGCCACCCCATCTACCATATCGTTTACGACTTTCCCAACGGTCTTCCCAAGATCCACGAACATCACGGCGGCCCTCCCCACGGCTACGGCATTGTGCATGAAGGAAGGCTGGTCGTCTTCTACTCGTTCAATACGGATATAGGCGACGGACTCGAGGACGCGGAGGTGCACAAGGACCCGCCGGAGAAGCGGGAGGCCGCGGCCAGGATGGCGGTGAACATCGTCGCTTACGCTATGACGCATTAGTACGGATTCGGGAGGGGGGCCTCTTGGAAGCCGGGAAGTACGACATCGGCGAGATATCGGGCCGTCTCAAGCGCGTGAGGGCCCTGACGGTCTCGCTGGGGGCCGTGTCCGCGGTCGTGCGGGCGCTTCTCGTGCTTGCGCTCTCCTGGCTCGTCGTCTCGCTGCTCGATATCGTGCTCGGGCTCCCCTGGGGCGCATCGAGGGCGGTGGCGCTCTTAGGGGCGTTCGCGGCGCTGGGCGCGCTCGCCTACCGGCTCCGTGGGACGCTCGGCGCTTCGCAGTCCATCAGGCGCTACGCCGCCCGGGTGGGACGGGAGCTCGAGGATATCGGCCTCGACCTGCTCACCGCACTCGATCTCGCGGAGGCGGACAGCGGCAGGCTGGGCTATTCCGGGGTCCTCATCAACCGGACGATCGAGGGGATCACGGCCAAGGTGAGAAGCCTCGATCTCACCGTCGCAGTGCGGAGGCGCGCCCTCCTGGTCGAGGTGCTCGTGCTCCTCTCCGCCATGGCCGCGGGCGGCCTGTGGAGGGCGGTGGGCCCGGACTCCTTCGCCTACTCGCTCGCGAGGATGAAGTTCTTCCTCGGCCTCACGGCCGAGAGCGGGGTCGGGATACACGTGAGCCCCGGGGACCTCGAGATCGCCGCCGGGGAGCCCCTGGAGATAAGGGCGGAGGTCGAGGGCTTCGTCGAGAGCGACGCCGTGCTTCACATCATCTCGGACGGGGAGGAGACGCGCTTCAAGATGGCCCGGGCGCCGGGGCCCGCCGCGCCCGGGGCGAGAACCTTCACGTCGGGCATCGCGCGCATCGAGAAGGATCTGGACTATTTCGTCAGCGTGTCGGGCGAGCGTACGCGCACCTATCGCGTCTCCGTATTCGAGCACCCGCGGATCACGGGCGGCGTAATCCGCCTGACCCCCCCGGCCTACACGGGCCTCCGGGCGCGGGTGGCCCCCGAGGGCGTCTGGGACGTTACGGCCCTCTTCGGGACGCGCGCGGATTTCGCGCTCGCGACGAGTGCGCCCGCCGACAGCGTACGTTTCGTCGTGGAGGAGCCGGGGGGAGGCCGGTCGATCGACTACTTCACCTTGCGTGGCGACTCGGCCGGCTACACGACGAACCTCGTCGACGACTTCACCTACTCGCTCGAGATCGTGGCGGCGGGGGCGGAGACCGGCGGCGCGCACGGCCCGCATTCGGTCCGCATCGTCCAGGACGAGCCGCCGTATGTCAGGATCGAGAGCCCGGCGAAGGAGATGCTGCTCGAAGCCGACATGCTCGTGCCGCTCTCGGTGCGCGCCCTCGACGACTACGGCATCTCGCTGATGAGAATCGGATACAAGACGCCGGCCGAGTCCGGTCATGTCGATCTCCCCTATACCGGAAAGACCGAGGCCCGATGCGATTACAACTGGGATGTGGGCGCCCTCGATGTCTTCCCGGGCGAAGCCGTCTACTACTACGTCGAGGTGGCGGACAACGACGCGCTCAAGGGCCCCAAGTTCGCGAGGACGGCGACGTACGTCGCCAGGGTTCCCACGCCCTATGACGTCTACCGGGAAATCGAGGACCGCCAGGAGGACGAGGTCGCCGACCTCGAAGAGGTGGCCGAGGAGCTGGAAAAGGCCGCGGAGGCCATGGACGACCTCGCCGACGACCTCAAGCGGGGCGAGGAGATGGACTGGGAGAAGGAGCAGGCCATGAAGAAGGGCCTCGACCGGCAGAGCGAACTCGCCTCCGACATCGAGGACATCGTCTCCTCCATGGACGAGACCCTGGACATGATGAGCGAGAGCGATCTGGTCTCCTTCGAGGTCATAGCCAAGATGGAGGAGATAAGGCGCCTGCTCGACGAAGTTGCGACCGAGGAATTCATGCAGGCCCTCGAGAGGATGCGGGAGGCCATGAAGCAGCTCGCGCCCGAGGACATCGAGCAGGCCATGAGGGAACTCGATCTCAGCCAGGAAGACCTCATGCGGCGCCTCGACGCCACCATAGAGATGCTCAAGCGCCTCAAGCTCGAGCAGGACATGGACGCCGTGGAGAGTCTGGCCGAGAAGATCCTCGACGGCGAGAAGGCCGTCAACGAGGGCCTCGAGCGGGGCGGCGACCTCGAGGAGGCGGCCGAGACCGAGCGCGGCCTCCGCGACGACCTCGAGGGACTCGCCGGCATGATGGACCAGCTCGGCGAGGACCTCCGCGCGGCCGGCGAGCGGGCCGCGGGCGAGGTGGAGGAGGCCGGCGAGTTCATGGAATCAAGGGAAACGAGCCGCAAGATGGACAGCAAGGCCTCGTCGATGAGCCGGGGTAAGAGGCAACAGGCCCTGAGCACGGGGCAGGACATAGAGAGCGATCTCGAGGAACTCAACCGGATGATCTCCGACGCCAAGATGACCCTGCAGGGCGGCCTGCAGAAGGAGATACTCGATGCGCTGACGGATGTCATGAACGGGCTGCGCGAGGTGTCCGCGCGGCACGAGGACGTCATGGCGGGCGTCGCCGACGGCCGGGCGGGCGTTGACGCGGCGGACCTCGCGCGCCGTGAGATGGTTTACAAGGAGGCTCTGGACAGGGCGGCGGAGCGCCTGTTCGAGGTCTCGAAGATGAGCCCCTTCATCCCGCCCGAACTCGCCAAGACGGCCCTCGCCGTGGGGGAGAACATGGAGAAGGCGGCGGGCGACCTGCACGAGGGGCGCGGCGGCCGCGCGGCGGGCAACATGAAAACGGCCCTCGGGTACATGAACGCCCTCATAGCGAGCATCGCCGAGGCCACGGACAAGGCCTCCTCATGCTCGTCCTCGAGCAGCATGTGCGACGCCATGAACAGCCTCCAGAACATGAGCTGCCGGCAGATGGGCATAAACACGGGGACGCAGGAGCTCTTCAACGAGAGCGGCGGGTTGAGCATGGAGGCGCGCGCGCAGATGGCGCGGCTCGCGGCCGAGCAGGAGAGCGTCCGCAAGGGCCTCGAGGAGATGATGCGCGAGTACGGCAACCGCGGCGAGATCCTCGGCCGCATGGACGATCTCATCGAG
>JALGWA010000458.1 GCA_025774425.1 bacterium | reverse complement strand
GCACGATGTTCTCCATAAAGGCAGGCGGGGACGGCCTGCTCGCCGGCGGCGGCCCGGACGTCCAGGTGACCTGGATGGACGCCAAGGTGAACGGCGAGGTCATCACGTCCCGCTCCGGCAAGGACGTCGAGGTGAACGCCCTTTGGTACAATGCACTCATGATCATGTCGGACCTGTCGGGCGACGCCGGGGGCCTCGCCGACGAGAGCAGGTACGACGCCCTGGCGGCCCGGGTGTTCGAAACATTCAACCGCGAGTTCTGGAACGAGGAATGCGGCTGCCTCTACGATGTGATCACCGACGACTGGAAGGACGCCTCCATAAGGCCCAACCAGGTATTCGCCATAAGCCTGACCTACCCCGTGCTCGACAAGTCCAGACGCCGGAGGGTCATGGAAGTGGTCGAGTCCGATCTCCTGACGCCCTTCGGCCTGCGCACGCTCTCGCCCAGGGACCCGCGCTACTGCGGGCGATACGAAGGGACCGTGCTCGAGAGGGACAAGGCGTATCATCAAGGCACGGTGTGGCCGTGGCTCATCGGACATTACATCAAAGCCTACCAGAGGACCTACGGGCTGTCGGAACAGACGCTCGCCTATTGCAGCGGCCTCCTCAAGGGATTCCTCGACCACATGAAGGTGAACGGTCTCGGGACCATAGCAGAGGTCTATGACGGCGACCCGCCGCACCGGCCGCAGGGCTGCTTCGCCCAGGCCTGGAGCGTGGCCGAGGTGTTGCGCGCCCTGGCCGAGGACCTCGACGTCGGGCCCAAGTCCTCCCACCGCGCAGTCTCGCACGCTCTGTGAAGCCCGGGATCGGGCGGGGCGACCGCCGCCCGCGGCGTTGACCGATTGACCTCCATGTCCCTATGTGGCACTATTGATCCAAACAGGAGAACAAGTGCAATGAAAGCACACGGGGCGCCATGCAAGGCGTTTTGCTGGGCGGCCGCTGCGGTCTTGCTCGCCGCCGTCGTCACGGCGTCTTTCGGCTACGAGAACAAGGTCGAGAAGGAGGCGGCCGAGGCGGATGCTCCCGACACCACCGCCGCGGCCGCCGTGGACTCGGTGCCGCTGCCCGTCTTCAAGCAGGATTCGCTCGCGACGGGTACGCCGGCGTTCCCGGATTCCGTCCCGGCCGACTCGCTCCAAGCCGGGAAGACGCAAGAGAAACCTTTCTACAAGAAGTGGTGGTTCGTGGCGGCCGGCGGCGTGGCCGTCGCCCTGATAGCGATAGCGTTTGGGGGCGGCGGTGAAGCCGAAGAGGACCTGCCCGGATTCCCCGATCCGCCCGACAGGTAACGAGGAGGACTGACGCCATGAAGACCTGCAACCTGCGTCCCGGCGCGGGCTTCGTTCTCGCCCTCATGCTGCTCTCGGCGGCGGGAGCGCTTGCGGTCCCGCAGACCATCACCTACCAGGGGCTCCTGAGGGAAGGGGGCGAGCCGGTCACGGGTACCAAGTCCGTGACCTCCAGAATATACCCGGCGGCGGAAGGCGGCACGCTCCTGTGGGAGGAAGTGCAGACCGTCGAATTCGACGGCGGCGCTTTCTCCGTCATCCTGGGAAGCGTTACCCCAATACCGATCACCGTGTTCGACGGCTCGCGGAGATGGCTGTCCGTCAGCATAGAGGATGCAGGCGAGGTGCTTCCCAGGCCCGAGATCGTGAGTGTCGGCTACGCCTTCTACGCCGAGACCGCGTATGACTCGCGGACACTCGACGGGCGCGAGTCGTGGGAGTATGCGGGCGCGACCCACACCCACGACTCCCGCTACTACACCATTTCGGCGCTGGTCACAAGCGACGGCGACCCGCCCAACCAGGGTTCCAACCTCGTGCACTGGGATATACTCCGGGGCGTCCCGCCGGGCTTCGCCGACGGCATCGACGACGTCGGCGGCGTCACGGACCACGGCCAGCTCACCGGGCTCGCCGACGACGACCATCCGCAATACGCCCTAGAGAGCGAACTCGAGACCGACGACGGCACGCCGCCCAACGTGGGCTCAAACCGGGTCCACTGGGACAACCTCGCCGGAGTGCCCCCGGACTTCGCCGACGGC
>JALGWA010000457.1 GCA_025774425.1 bacterium | reverse complement strand
GGCGGCGATCAGGTTTATCATCTTGTCGGGAAGCACCCTAATCTCCGCCATCGTTTGCTCCCTCCCCGTCCTGCGGGGCCGCCATCCTCTTGAGCGCCATGAGTTCCTCGAAGGCCTCGACGGGCGTCATGTTGTCGAGGTCGAGCTCTCTCAGTCGCTTGAGGAGCGCCGTCTCGGCGTCCCAGAGGCCGAGCTGCACCTCCCCCGCGACGGGCGAGTGCTCGCCCCTCGCGATGCGCGGTATGGCGCCGACGGAGTACTCGTCCTCCTCGATGTTGGCGAGGACTTCCCTGGCGCGCTCCACTACAATCTGCGGCAGGCCGGCGAGTTTGGCAACCTGAATCCCGTAGCTGCGGTCGGTGCCTCCCTCGGCGATCTTGCGCAGGAAGATTATCTTGTCGCCGTACTCCTTGACCTGGATGTTGTAGTTCTTGACGCGCGGGAGGATGGCGGCGAGGTCGGTCAGCTGATGGTAATGCGTCGCGAAGAGCGTCAGCGGCCGCGCCCGCTCGCTGTCGTGAAGGTACTCGACCACGGCCCACGCTATGCTCAGGCCGTCGAACGTGCTCGTGCCCCTGCCGACCTCGTCGAGCAGCACGAGGCTCCGCGCCGTCGAGTTGTTGAGGATGTTGGCCGTCTCGACCATCTCGACGAGGAAAGTGCTCTGGCCCCGCGCGACGCGGTCGGTCGCGCCTATGCGCGTGAAGACCTTGTCCACGACTCCGATCGACGCGCTTGCGGCGGGCACGAACGAGCCGACCTGGGCCATGATGACGATCAAGGCCACCTGGCGGAGGTAGGTCGATTTGCCGGCCATGTTGGGTCCGGTGATGACGAGCACCTGGTTGTCGCCGTCGAGGAGTACGTCGTTGGGGACGAAGGGCTCCTCCCCGAGGAAGCGCTCGACGACGGGGTGGCGTCCCTCCCGTATCTCTATGCGGCGCTCGTCCCTGACCTCGGGGCGGACGTAGCCGCCCGCCGCGGCGGCCTCGGCGAAGGAGGCGAGCACGTCGAGCTCGGCGATCATGCGGGCCGCGGCCTGGATCTCGGGAGTCGCCTCGGCGACGTCCGCCCTCGTCTCCCTGAACAGGTCCTCCTCGAGCCGCGCGGCGCTCTCGTCGGCCTTGAGGATTTCGGCCTCCTTCTCCTTGAGCTCCTCGGTGACGAAGCGCTCGGCGTTGACCAGTGTCTGCTTCCTTATATAATGCCCGGGCACCTTGCCGAGATTGGCCTTGCCGACCTCGATGTAGTAGCCGAACACCCTGTTGTAGCCGATGCGGAGCTTGTCTATCCCGGTGGCCCGCCGCTCCTTCTCCTGGAGGCCGAGTATGTACTTCCTCGCATTGCTCGTGAGGTCGCGGAGCTCGTCCAGGCGGTCGTCGCGGCCCGCGCGTATGACCGCGCCGGGTTTGAAGTTGACGGGGGCGTCATCCTGTATGGACGCCGCGATGGCGTCACGCACGGCCGAGAGGTCGGGAAGCGTGTCCCTGGTGCGGGACAGGAGCACCGAGACGGAGCCCGCGAGGAGGTCCCTGATCTCGGGCAGGATGCCGAGCGAGTCGCGGATGGCGACGAGGTCGCGCGGCCCGGCCCTCTCGGTGCACACGCGGGCGATCAGGCGCTCGAGGTCGCTCATCCCGCGGAAGGCGCTCCTCAGGTCGCGCCGCCTCGCCTCGTCGCCGACGAGCTCCTCGACGGCGCCGAGGCGCTCCGCGATGGCGGTGGTGTCGACGAGGGGAAGCCGGAGCCAGGCGCGGAGGGTCCTGCCGCCCATCGCGGTCATCGTCCTGTCGAGGACGCCCACCAGGCAGGCGTCCTTGTCCTCGGCGTGGAGCGGCTTGAGGATCTCCAGGTTGGAGAGCGAGTTCTCGTCTATCTCCATGTAGCCGGCCCTCGTGTGCACCGAGAGCCGCCCTATATGCGGCAGCAGGCGTTTCTGGGTCTGCCTGAGGTAGGCGATGACGGCGCCGGCGGCGCCGACGGCGAGCGGCATGTCGGCGACGCCGAAGCCGTCGAGCGATGCCACCTTGAAGTGGTCCTTGAGGGTGTCGGCGGCCGATTCGGGGA
>JALGWA010000456.1 GCA_025774425.1 bacterium | reverse complement strand
TGCTCTCGAGGACCTGTCGGGACGGCCTCAAGCTCTCCGACCGCGTGTGGCGCATCGGCCAGCGCTACCGTGGGGCGGTGACCCGGCTGGTGGAAGACGCCGTGGCACGCGGCCTGGACTCCCGCACCCTCGCGCGGCAGGTACAGCGGTACCTCCGGCCCGGCGTGTGGTCGGCGATGAAGGCGGAGACGCACCGGCGGCTCGGCATCCCGAAGGACGTCAGCTACGAGGCGATGCGGCTGGCCAGGACCGAGCTCACGAACGCCTACCGCGAGGGCATGATCGCGGCCAACACTGCGACGCCGTCGTACCGCGGCGTCTACTGGCGGCTGTCGGGGTCGCATCCGCTGCGGGACACCTGCGACGACTACGCGTCAGATACCCAGTACGGCGAGCCGGGGTTCTATCCGCGTGGGGCCGAGCCTACGAGCCCGCACCCGCAGTGCATGTGCGTGCTCGTGCCGGCACACGAGCCCCCGGAGGAGTTCAGCGGGCGGTTGCAGGCGTGGCTCAGGGACCCGGCCTCGCAGCCGGACATAGAGACGTGGTATAATACCCACGCGAGGACGTTCCTTGGGCGGCCGCCTTCCGGGTGGGCTCCAGGGGCCCCGGGTGACGTCTCGGCGGCGCTGATAGACACACTGGTGAGGCGAGGCTGCTCCAGGCAGGCAAGCAAACGAGTGGCTCAGGTCGCCGAGGAGCTACGCGCCAAGACCGCCAGAGATGGCGTGGAATACGCAGCGATGATCGAGGCTCAGAGTGGGGCACAGGTGGGGCAAGCGCTCCGAGGGACCGCCGACTATGCCAACATTGGCCCACACCTTAGGAGCATGTTGCCCGGGAAGAGATACGTCCAGATACATACGCACCCGGCCTCGGCGCCGTTCTCAGAGGTTGATATGGCTCTGTTGTCTTACCACCAGGGGCCTCAGCGGAACATCGAGGTGCTCGTCCTGGCTGCACACGACGGAACACTGTACGTAGCATCCCGCAAGAGCGGGGTAGCAATCGCCCACCCCGCAGTCATATCGCAGACGTTCTGGGATGAAATCGATCGCCTTCGGCCCAAGTGGGAGGGTAAGTGGAGGTCGGGCGAGCTGCCCGCCGAGGAGGCGTGGAAGCACCATCTCCATGAGGTCTGGACGAACGTAGCCGATAGGCTCGGCATCGCGTACGAGAGGCTGGAGTGATGCTGATGGACAAAGACGCCCTCAAGGGCTTGCCTAAAGAAGCAACCATGAACGATGACAGGAAGACCATGAAGCCGCCCTATGGTGACAATACGAAGGGCGAAAAGGTCATCCCCATCGACAAGGCGAGGGAGAAGCGTGAAACCGAGAAGCGATGAGCTTCCCAAGGGCATGATGCCGGAACACTCCGAGGCGCCCGCCGAGAGGTCGGCGCCTTTGACGTGCGAGCGCGGAAACTACGCCGGCGCGATCAGGCTGGCGCTCGCGGGCCTGCCGGTGGAGGTCCGCGTCGACCGCCTCTTGGTGCTCGAGCGCGACGGCCGACCCCCGCAGGTGCGACTGTCGTTGAGCATCCTCGGCGAGAAGGGAGGAGAGGGCGGTGAGCGGCGCGATCGTGACGTACAGCCCTAAGTCGAAGACCTACGTGCCGAAGGGCCCCGACGGTAAGTTCGCGCCCCGAGGGCCCGTGAAGGTCACGCAGGAGGGCATCGTCAAGAACCCGGCGGGGCAACAGGCGAAGGAGCCGATCGTGAAGAGGTAGGCGCCGACACAACCGAACAGCATGGACAACCGCCTGACTAGGGCGGTTTTGTTGTGCGCGAAGGGAGGTGTGAGCGTGCCCTTCAGGATCGACAAGACGACGGTATCCAGCAGAGCGTGGGGCGATGTAGACAAAACGGCGCTGCGCAACCGCCTCGTCCGCGGCCTCGAGGAGGGCGCGGAAGGCGTCCGCGAGGCCATCAGAGAGGTCTACGCCGTCATCCGGTCGGACGACCTCGCCGAAGCGCCCTCGCAGAACTGGTGGGGCCCTCACCACGAACTGAGACAGGACGGTACGGTCATCCTCAACCGCGGCGGGGTGATCGCCGCAGCACAGGCG
>JALGWA010000455.1 GCA_025774425.1 bacterium | reverse complement strand
GCGGGTTATCTCCTCGGAGAAGCGGGTGACCGTCTCCCGGGACTTGTTGCCGTACGGCAACCGGGCGGTGTCCCCGAAATACACGACGTTCTCGTCGGGCATCCTCTCCATGATGGCCTTGAGGACGGTGAGGCCCCCTATTCCGGAGTCGAACATGCCTATGGGCTGCTTGGCGCGCACTCGGCCTACCTCCAGTCGGCCGGTTTCAGAGGACCCGAGACGAGAAGGTGCCCTCCCAGGGTGTCGACCTCCTCGCCTTCGACCAGTATTCTGACGGCGTCCACACCGTCGAAGTTGGAGCATATCGTGTTGACAAGCGATGCTATCATCATGTACTCGCCGGCGGTTCCGCCGGCCGACCCATCGGCGATCTCGCCGGAGAAGTCCAGGTAGGCCGTGCCATCGACTATGTACGCGGCGAGGAGCCTCGTCGCCGAGGGCAGCACCGGCACCCCACCCTCCCGCGGACCGGCGATCAGGGCTTCGGCCAGCTCCCTGAGGTCGCCCACCGCGTCGTCGCGCGCCCCCACCTCCCTGGCTTCAGGAATGAGGCGCCCGGCGTCCCGCGAGCCGAAATAGAGAGTCACCGTCCTCGTCCTGAGCGACGCCTCGCCGGCGGGAGCGGGCTCGGGAGCCCTCGCCGCGCGCCGCCACAACAGCCATACCGCGGCGACGCAGGCGATGACGACCACTGCGGCCACGATTCTCTTCATCCCGTCTACCTTCCGTACACTTGCTTGAAGCGGAGCACACCGGCTGCGACCGCCTCGGCCACCGCCTGCTGGAAATCCTCGTCGCCGAGCAGCGCCTCCTCGGCCGGGTTGGTTATGAAGGCCGTCTCGACGAGGATTGCAGGCAGATACGCTCCCGTCAGCACGACGAAATCCGCCTGCCTGACGCCCCTGTTGGGTATGTCGAGCCTAAGCGACATCTGCTCGTCGACGAACTGGGCGAGGTCGCTGCTCTCGACGATGAACTCGTTCTGGGCGGCGTCCCAGAGTATGAAGGTGACTTCCTCACCGGCGTCGGCGGCCATGAATGAGCTGAGGTCCGCACCGGCATTCTCCGCCGCGGCGACGGACTTCTCTTCCCCGGTCAGGGCCGGCGAGAGGAAGTAGACCTCGAATCCCCTCGCCTCGCTGGCCTCATAGCCGTTTGCATGTATGCTGATGAAGAGGTCCGCCTCGACCGAATTGGCTATCTCGGTGCGCCTCTCTATGGGCAGGAAGACGTCATCGCTCCGGGTCAGAAAGACCTCGAGGCCCGCGGCCTCGAGCTCGCGCTTGAGTTTCTTCGCGATGTCGAGATTCACTTCCTTCTCCGTGAGTCCCCCGGGGCCGACGCTCCCCAGGTTGTCGCCGCCGTGACCGGGATCGACGACGACGATGTCTATGCGGGCGCGCTCGGGCGCGAAACGTTCGGGCCAGGCGAGTTTGCGCGGCGGGCGGAGCTCGGGCATGGGGAGCTCGTCTGCGGCCCTCCGCCATACCGAGAGCACTATGCCGTCGGGGTCCCACCTGGGGAACACCCGGTAGGACACGCCCTCGTCCGCGACCTTGACGACGAGTTTGACGCCGTCCCCGGTCCGGTGGGCGGATATGCTCCTGATCAAGCCCGACTTGGAGTCATAGCCCAGGCCGGGCGGGCAGACCCCACCCCGCACGAATATCTCTATCCGGCCGTCGGAGAGGGGAAACATGTCGTACTTTAGAACACCGGCCGTCGCTATGGTCGCGACTGCGCGGTCCCGCCGCACCCGCAAGTCGAGATCGAGGATATTGGGTGAGGCGAAACCGATCGAGATATGCCTGGTCTCCCCGCTCCACCTGAAGACACGCTCCAGGGCGGGCGCCAGGGTCTCCTCGACCGACTCGACGCCGACGTAGAGCACGCCCTCGTCCCATACGGCGGCCTGCCCGGCCTTGATCGGCTGTCCGTCCTTGAGCCAAACCGTGCCGCCGACGATGATCTCGACGCTTCCCGCCTCGCCCTCCAGGATCGCCCGCCCCTCCTCCGTATCGACGGTCTTGGCGAGGTTGAGGAGGCGGGCGACGTCCGCGAGCGACATGAACCA
>JALGWA010000454.1 GCA_025774425.1 bacterium | reverse complement strand
CGGCCCCCGGCGGCAACCCCCTTGTCGGGGGCCGCCGGGGGGGGCACATCCCGGCCGCGCCACCCTTCCCCCGGGAGTCCCGACCCCCGCGCGGCCTGCAGCCTCCCACGCCGGCCTTACAGGGACCTAAAGACACCTGCCGCGAGGGCCGATACAACGGGTGCAGGAAAGTCGGTATGGTCCGAAATCGAGGGGAAATGCATGCCTGAGACGAGCCCCGGGGGGGTGCTCTGCGGCACGGAGGAACACGCCGCCGACAAGACGCCTGATCCTACACCCGAGCGCACCGGCTCCAGGCCGCCTGTCGAAATCACAGGGTCGCCCCATGTCGGACTTCTTCACCGCCTCACGGAAGCCGCGCTCTCCGAGGATCCGCCCGACGCCGTGCTGGGCTCCATGCTGGCATCGCTCGCCCGGGGGACCGCGAGCGATCTCGCCTGCATCATCAGGGTGGAAGGCGACGAAGTCGTCATGACGCCGCACTCGACGAGGACGTCGCGCTCGGACCGCCACGCCGTCTCGGCGCGCGAGGAGCCTCTCATCACGCAGTTCGTCGAAGACGGACGCCCGGTCGTGTGCGAGAGGGCGTTCGAGGCATGCAGCGACGAGGGCTTCTTCAGAAGAGTGCTCCGCGCCTCGGCCTTCGTCCTGCTCCCCATCGCGGGGACGGAGAACGCACGCCGCGGCCTCCTGCTCGCATGGCGGGGAGCCGCTCCCGGCCTGGGACCTGAAGACCTGGTCACGCTGGAATCCATCGCGAACATCATGGGGTCCGTCCTCAAGAGGGCGGCGCTCGAAGAGAACCTGGAATTCGAGAGGAATACGCACCGCAGATACGTGAGGCTCGTCGTCGGAAGGGAAGTGAGGATGGCCGAGCTCAAGCGGGAGAACACCGAACTCAAGGATCTTGTCATGCGGATCGGTCAAACAGCGGAGAACCCGGAGGGCGCATGAGCGAGATCTTCCGTGACGAGAAAGCCATGCTCCTGACCAGACTTGTCTCAGAGCTCCCCGGCCTGGAGGCCGCCTCGAGGGGCGCCGTATCGGCCTCGATCTCGCGTTTCCTGGACGAGGCCGTGGGGGTGCTGTCTCTGAGCGGGGCGGCGGTCCTGGTCCGCGACGAATCCCGCGTGGAGACGGTGGCCAGAGCGGGGATCGACGGCAACCTCCTCCGGGGCGTCATGGAGTCCATCGAGTCGGCCTCGCCGCAGGCGCCGCCTGAAACCGTTTCTACAGGAGCCCGGACCGACGGTCGGGGCTCCGAGCATGTGGTGCTCAGGCACCGGGACCGGACGTTCATTGCATTCCCGTTCACTTCAGCCGATGCAAGGACGACCTGGAGCGTGTTCATCCCGGCCGGAGATCTCCCGGAGGACGTGCTTCAGACGCTCTACGTGATAAGCAAGCACATACACCGCGCCATCGACATGGCCCTCTTCATGAGCGACGTCAAGAAGCCCGTGGAGGGACTCGACAGAGAAACCCGCGAACTCATGGAAATGGAGGTCTCGTCGCTCAACATGCTGGAAGATCTCCAGAGGAAGAACCGTGACCTCCGGATGCTCAACCAGATCATTCACGAGATCTCCAAGTGCACCGACCTCGACACCCTCATCCCGAGGGCGCTCGAGGCGGCGACGGGCATATGCGAAGGGGCCGGAACCTATGTATACGTCCTCAACGAGGAGTCCGACGTCTTCGTCCCGTACGTGACGCCCTCCGGCGCCGAGGTCGTCGACCGCGAGGCCGTCGGCATCAGGGCTTCGACAAGGCTCATGCAGAAGATGCTGGCTCTCGACGAAATAGGGTTCGATCCGGGCGATCCGGACTTCGACCTTCCGATCATCGAGGCCCTGAAGTGCAAGTCTCACCTGGGCGTGCCGCTCAAGTCGAAGGGTAGGGTGCTCGGCTTCCTGCTCGTGCATGAGACCAGGTGGCACAGGGTGTTCACGGAAGACGAGAAGGCGAATCTCAAGGCCCTCGCCGCCACCCTGGCGGTGGCGATGGAGAACGCGAACCTGATCACCCAGATCACCGAACAGATGGAAGAATCATCGGTTCTCAAGGAGTACGTC
>JALGWA010000016.1 GCA_025774425.1 bacterium | reverse complement strand
GTCGTTCTTCCTGCACGCGGCCAGAACCCTCTTGCGGGCTTCCCTGGTGGTCATCGTCTCGTCCCCCCGGTCAATCATGCCTTGTATCGACAGCATACCATCCTGGAAATAGCACTATGTTCGTTCGCCGGATGCGGTTCATTCGGACCCGGCTGCGGGCGCCATGCCCCTCGGCAGCCTGGTCCACGTCGCCCCAAGCACGCCGCAGCCCGCAAGGTCCCGGCACGGCGAGTCCTCCGACAGCGTGAAGTCCAGGCCCTCGACGTCCGCGAACACGGGGTCCTCGTATATGTTGTCCCGAAGGCCCATCTCCGGGCCGGCCGTGCCGCTGAAGTCCGACGGCACGTTGCCCCAGAGGTCGACACATGCGAAGGTCACCCGGGCCGACCCCGGCGTGCAGTGAATGCCGGAGCCCTTGGCGTGATGGGCCAGGATCGACCGCTCGATATAGGGTGACGCCCCGTTGGCCCATATTCCCGCGCCCTCGTTGGCGACGTTCGCCGCTATCGTCGCCCTCGCCACTCTCGGCGATGCCCCCATGGTGCACGCCATTCCCCCGCCGGCCGAGGCCGTGTTGGCGACGATGAGGACGTCCTCTATGACGGGTGAGCAGGCGTGGCAGAAGATGCCGCCTCCGCGCTTGGCGTGGTTGCCGTAGACGATGAGGTTCTTGAGCGTCGGGGACGAGCCGCTCCTGAGAGCGATCCCCCCGCCGAAGTTGTCCTCGCCGCCGGTGATGACGAAACCGTCGAGAACGCAGGTCGAATCCTCGGCCAGCCCGCCGAGGACGCAGGTTCCGGCGCCTTCGGTGGTTATGGTGCTGGGGAAAGTCATGAGGTCGCGGGCGGTGAAGTCGGGATTGTAGCTTCCCACGATCGCGACTCCGTTTCTCAGGTAGACGGTCTCTTTGTACTCTCCGCCGGCCACGGCCACGGTGTCGCCGGGAATGGCCCGCCTCACGGCGGCGGTTATGGAGACGGCGTCCCCGGTGGAGTCGGGCGTCACATGCCACGTCCGGTTCTTCATGTGACTGAAGCGCGAAACGTCCGTGCCCGGCGCGCCCCCGGCCCCGCCGTCGGCTGTGAACATGACCTCGCTGACGGTGGCCGAGGTGAGATTGCAGTCGACCACGGCGACGGCGCCTTCGCCCTCCGACGGGATCACTTCTATCGCGCCCGGGGCGGTGACGGTGACGCTGAGCCAGCCGACTATGACCGGCGCGCCCCCGCGCGAGCACTCCTCGAACATGACGTTGGTGTGATCGCCCGGCCTGTGGATCGCCCCTATGCGCACCGCCCCGCAATCCTGCCACATCGGATCTCTCCACACTTCGGGCCAGGCGAGCCCGAAGGCGATGCCCTGGACCTCGTCGTAGTCATAGACCACGATGAAGGCGTTTATCCTTCCCACGCCGGGGTAGGTGGTTACGATGCCCTCCCGTGTGATCGCGGGCAGGTTCTCACCGCAGGTCCGTTCGGTGTACTCCTCGATATGGACGGCGACCTTGGGCGCCGCTCCAACCGTATCGGCGTGTCCTCGAGCCGCGAGGACGAGAACAGGAACCAGCACAAACAACAGTTTTCCCATGTTACCAGCCTCGCTGCAGCAAAGCGTCCAGCGAAAGATTGTAGTGCCGATACGGGATACGTCCCGTCGGCGGTCGGCCCATAGTCTAGCGCAAAGCTCGATTCCAGGCCAACAGAATTGTGGACGTCGAGAAATCGCTTTGGCCGCCGGCTGCAATCGCTTATTCTAATACTCTGGGAGGCGCCCAGGCGGGCGGACGGGCGTTGGGATGATGACCGGAGGTTTGAACACAGGGATGCGGTTCTCCATGGGGCGACGGCCGCGGTTCGCGGCCGGGCTCGCGCTGATCCTCGCCGCCGCATGCGCTCCCGCGGCTGTCGGCACGCGCAACCTCGACCGCAACCCGGTCGAGATCATCGACGAATCGCCGCGCGTCTATCACATCAAGTTCGAGGACTTCGCCGACAGCCTCGAGACCATACGCGCGAGGAACTACATGAGGGCGGCCATGCCGTTCGGCCTCTACATGGATGAAGACGCAGGCGGGAGGGAGTACTCACGGGCCGACAGCGCGATCATCGAATACCGGAAAGCGGCCAAGCGGTTCAGGGCCGGTGCGGGTGCGGCGGCGATGGCGCATGTCCGTAGGGCGATAGAGCTGAACCCGGCTTTTCTGCCTTCCTACGTCGTGTTCGCGCGCATCCTGCTTGCGGACGGCCGGGTGTTGCGGGCACAGGCCGTGCTCGAACAGGTGCTCAGCCGGGACCCGGCCAATTCCGAGGCCCTGACGGTGCTTGCGAAATGCCACGAGTACATGGGCCGGCTGGACGCCGCACGCGAAGCCCTGGTCGACGCCGTGATCTTCGACCGCATCAATCTCGAGGCCTGGGGCGAGCTCGAACGGCTCGGCCTGGCGCTCGAGTTCGATGTCGCGACCCGGGACGCTCCCGAGCTCGCCTTCGTCGAGAAGAGGTGGGGCAGGAACCTCGACATAGTCATCGACTCCTCCCTCATCGACTGTCCGGCGGAGGCGTCGGCGTGGATGGTATTCGCCTCCCAGAGGGCCGTCTGGCGGTACGAGGGGAAGTACCGGCAGCGTTACGGCGCGCAGCCCTACGAGAGGACCTATGACGAGGACATCGACTGCTACATGTCGCTGGCCGTGGCGTGGAAGGTGCTCACGGCGCGGCCCGACTCGACGGCCGCCGGCCCCGACGCCTGCGACGACGACTACCTCGACTTCCTCGCCCGAGTCTCTGACGGCGGCCATCTCGTCTCGCATGTGCTCATGGACTACATCTGCCTGAATGCGCCGGGGACTGCACGGCGCTTCCCGCCGGAGATCATCGAGAGGATGCGGGATTACGTGGACAAGTACGTGCTCATTCCCAGGCAGGAGGGCTCCTAGGCCGGTACGGCCGGAAACCGGGAGGCGGCGTACGGGGGCGGGCGAATGAGAGCGAAGTCCTACCTCGACATCGAGACCTCGTATCACGGCGAGATCACCGTGGTCGGGATCTACCGCCACCCGTACGATCTCGTCCAGATCGTCCACCCGGAGATCGACGCCGCGGCGGTATTGCGGGCGCTGGACGGCACGGAGGAGATCCTCTCCTACTGGGGCCATCGCTTCGACATCCCCGTCATAAGGAGGAACCTGGGCGTCGACCTCAGGGAGATCTTCGCGTCCACCGACCTCGCCGATCGTTGCCACAGGCACGGTCTTTACGGCGGCCTGAAGTCGGTCGAAAAGCGCCTCGGCATACCGCGGGCCACGGAAGGTCTCACGGGGGCGGACGCGATGCGGCTCTGGCACGAGTGGACGCTGGGGAGGGAGGCGTCGCTCGAGGTGCTCCTCAAGTACAACGAGGAGGATGTCGTCAACCTCTACCTTCTGGAGCGCGAGCTGGCGGCTCTCGGGTGAACCCGCGGCATACGTCCGGCCGGGGGGGCGGGGCCCCATGGGCCGGGACGAGGGTAAGCGGGCAGGAGGATGAGCCGAAGAGGTATTGAGATACAGGAGGAGGTCGACAGATGGCTGCATGTGCACGACTGTTGCCGAGGCTTCCGGCCCCGGCCGCCATGGCGGCGGCGTTCTGGATCGCCGCCGGTTGCCTGGCGCAGGACTACCCCGCGGGCACGTTTTCCATAGTCGCGTTTGATTCGCTGACGGGGGAGCTCGGCGTGGCGGTCGAGTCCAGGGCGTTCTCGGTGGGCCAGGCGGTCCCCTGGGCCGAGGCCGGTGTGGGGGCCATCGCGACCCAGTCCCAGACCAACCGGTCCTTCGGCCCGAAAGGGCTCGACCTTCTCAGGCGGGGCCACCCGGCGGAGGAGGTCGGGGCCATGCTCCTCGAGGAGGACCAGGGAAGGGAGAACCGGCAGGTGGGCATCGTCGACGCCGCGGGGAGGACGTTCAACTTCACGGGCTCCGGGTGCTCGGCCTGGGCCGGCGCCGTCCGCGGCCCGGGGTATTCCTGCCAGGGCAACATACTGGTGTCGGAGGAGGTCGTCGAAGCCATGGCGCGGGCGTTCGAGGAGACCGAGGGCGACCTTGGGGAGAGACTGCTCCAGGCGCTCGTCGCGGGGCAGGCCGCCGGCGGGGACAGGCGCGGTATGCAGTCGGCGGCGGTGCTCGTCGTGCGGCCGAGCGATGAATACCCCGAGTACCGCTACAGGTACACCGACCTCAGGGTGGAGGACCACGAGGACCCCATACGCGAGATCGTCAGACTGTATCGCATGCATGAGATGGGCGACCTGCTCGAGGCCCGCGCGAGGTACATGAAGCGGTACGAGGCGATGGGCGACGAGCGCATGGCACGGCTGGAGAAGGAGCGCATCGGCGCCGTGCTCGCGAGGGCGCTGGCGGAGAAGGAGCCCGACGCCGAGAATCTCAACAGCCTGGCGTGGTTCTGCGCGACCAATGACATCTACCTGGACGAGGCCCTACGGGCCGCCCTGCGGGCCGTCGAGCTCGCGCCCGACGAGGCCTACATCATCGACACGCTGGCCGAGGCCTACTTCCGCAAGGGCATGGTGGAGGAGGCCGTGGCGACCATAAGGCGCGCCGTCGACCTGGAGCCCGAAGACGCCTACTACAGGCGGCAACTCGCCCGCTTCGAGGAGGCTCTGGGCGGCTGACCCGCGGCGGACGGCGTGCGAGCCAGGTGCCCCCGACCGGATCTGAGGGGGCTCCCCTCCGCCCCCCGGGGCCTGACCCTCCCGGGTCTGACCCCGCACGACTGGATTGTGCATTCCGAGCTCTGACCCCCGGGGTTGCACTGTGCATTTTGAGCTCTGACCCCGAGCTCTGGCCCTCGGGGGTTGACCGGGGTATCAAAGTGCTTTCGGCGCGGAGACAGGTCGGATATACTGCCGTCGAACCGGGTGCAACCGGGAAGGGGGTGATAGGAGCCGATTCTGTCCGCGCTTCAACCGGCGCAGGCGGGCGTTGTTGCCCGCAGTCTCATCGAAAACACGGAGGTCAATCATGAGGAAGTCGCTACCGGTACTCATCACGCTCGGCATATTGCTCACCGCTCCCGCTCTCGCCGAGCAGTCCTATCTCCACAACACCGACCAGGGGCTCATCGACCTCGCCGCTCCCGTCGGGACGTGGTGGCACGAGCTCTACCCGCTCTACTGCGCTCCGTGGCAGCTGACGTCCTGGATCGACAACGGCGACGGGGTTCTCAGCCCGAGCGACTGCATCGACATGACCGACGCCGGCGGGGATGTCTTCTGGTATCATGTCGACGAGGTGACCGTGACCGTGGGCATGGTCAACCTCGGCTTCCCGACGTTGGAAATAGACACCATCTACATGGACTTCCTCGGCGGGTTCGCCCACTACGACGAGCCCATAGACGACCCCGTGGGCACCGAATGGCATGAGATACACCCTACCTTCTGCCAGGGCCCTTATCACGTCACGGCCTGGCATGACAACGGCGACGGCCTCTTGAGCTATTGCGACACGCTGGTATTCGCCGAGTCGATGTTCCCGTTCCACGTGCTCGAGGTGGCCACGGATCTCATCCTCACTGGCGAGGGCGGGCCGTCGGCGGCCGAGGGTTCGACATGGGGACGCATCAAGTCGATGTATCGTTGACGGGCGGCGCGGTCCGGGCGATCGTGAGCCGGCTTCCGCGGCGGGTGTGCGAGTCGCGGGCTCTCACAAGGTCCTGCCGCGGGACGCGGTCATGTGGTTATGGCGGCTCCGGGCTGCGGTTGCGACCGGGGCTCCCGCCCGGACCGATCATAGGGCGGGTAACGCCGAGACCGCGAAGCTTTTGACATTCAACGAGATATGTGGTAGAATATTCCAGGCGCAGAGGAGCGGGGTCACCGCTCCTGTGTGCTATTTGGCCGCATTTTTTGCGTATCTTGGGCGCCGGACAGGAGGGAGTACATTGAAAAACGGACCAACCCTTACCAGTCTTCTCCTTGCAGCCGTACTAGTCGTCGCCTATTCGGGTGCCGGGGCATCCGTGATGCAGAAGACGGTTGATTTCGATGCGCCCGAGATCGGGGTCTCGGGCGGGTTCAGCACCGTGAGCGTCAAGGGCTGCCTCGAGGTCGGTCTTCCGGGCGAGCCGCTGCTTCCCGCCTACGGCGTGAGCATACTTCTCCCCCAGGGGGAGGAGGTCGTGAGCGTCGGCGCGCAGGTCAGGGGAGAGGTCGAGTACGAGCTCGGCCGTCCGCTGGAGTGCGCCCAGAAGCAGTACCCGCTGAGCATGGAGGGCCCGTATCAGCGGACGCTCCCGGACGAGGAGATATACGCGAGCGACACGCCGTTCCCGGCCGAGCGGGTGGTGTATGTCGGCACGGAGACCTTCAGGGGATACAACATAGCCTTCCTGAGGATCTACCCGGCCGCCTATGTGGGGGCGGACAAGGCTGTCCGTTTCGCATCGAGTATCGACATCGTCTTGGAGACACGACCGAGCGGCGAGGCGCTCGCACGCTCTCTGAGGACACTCCGCGCGGGCGTCGAGAACGACAGGGTGCTGCTGGCCCGCATGGTCGCGGACGCGAGCCAGGCCCGTTCCTACGAGGCGAGGGAGGTACCCGCCGTGCTGGGGTCGATCGTCGATCCGGCGGAGGCGTACCCATACGTCATCATCACCAACTCGACGCTGGAGAGCGCCTTCGAGGATCTCCGGGATCTCAAGAACGAGCAGGGTTACAAGGCCAAGATCGTACTCGTTTCCGACATCACGTCGAATTACACCGGCGACGACACACAGATGAAGATCAGGAACTTCATCATCGACGCCTATCAGAACTGGGGCACGGAGTACGTTCTGCTGGGGGGCGACGATGAGGTGATCCCGCACCGCGGGCTCTACGCCGACGCCGGCGGGACGACCGACTCCGACATCGCCGCCGATCTCTACTACATGGGGCTCGACGGCAACTGGAATACGGACGGCGACGCATTCTGGGGCGAAGTGGGCGAGGCCGATCTCGTTCCCGAGGTCTCGTCGGGGAGGGCGTCGGTCAGCACCCTCGCGGAGGCCGGCCGCTTCGTCGACAAGATGGTCAAGTACCAGAGGACGCCGGTCACCGGCGACATCGAGAACGCCCTGATGGCGGGGGAGCTCCTCTGGGACGATCCCACCTGGGGCGCCGACTACAAGGACGAGATCAAGGACGGCGCAAGCACCCACGGCTATACGACGGTCGGGTTCCCGGGGAACTTCACGGTGACGACTCTCTATGACAGGGACTTGAACCCGGACGAGTGGGACAAGAACGACCTCATTCCGCTTCTCAACGGCGGCGAGCACATCGTCAACCATCTCGGTCACTGCAGCACGACCTACGGCCTCAGGATGGTGAACAGCGATGTCGCAAGCCTGACGAATGACGGCGTCGGCCATACCTACAATATCATATACACGCAGGGTTGCTATGCGGCGTCCTTCGACAACAGGACCTCCGACGGGTCTTATACCGACGACTGCATAGGCGAGTACTTCACCATGAGCCAGTACGCCGCGGTCGCCTTTATCGGCAACACGCGCTACGGCTGGGGCGCCCACGCGAGCACGAGGGGCGCGAGCCAGTACTACGACAGGCAGTTCTTCGACGCCGTGTTCGGCGAGGACATCACCGTGCTCGGCCTGGCCGATGTGGACTCGCGGGTGGACAACATCCCCTTCATAGACGCTACGGGTCCCGGCAGATGGGTCTACTACGAGCTGGTCGTCCTCGGCGACCCCGCCATGGACATATGGACGGGCGTGCCCGGCACGCCGACCGTGATCCATCCCGATACGATCTACGTCGGGGAGAACGAGGTCGCCGTCAGGGTTACCGGCAGCGGTCCCGTCGAGGACGCGAGGGTGAGTATATTCAGCGACTCCACCTACTCGTTCGGCGTCACAGACGCCGACGGCTACGCCTACGTCGACCCGGTGGCGCTCGAGACGGGGGAGCTCTTCCTGAGCGTGAGAGCGCACAACTTCTATACTTACAACGATACGATTCCCGTCGCGGAGGCGGCCGGTGCGCTGCTCATTCTCACCGACTTCCCGGTCGATGACGACGCCTCCGGCGGGAGCTCCGGCAACTCGGACGGCCTTGTCGACGACGGCGAGTACATCGAGTCCGTTATCACGGTGGAGAACATAGGGCAGACCACGACGGTCGGAGCCGCGGCGACGCTGAGATCCGCCGATCCGTATGTCGAGGTCGTGGACTCGACGACGACGTTCCCGTCGATCCCGCCGGGGGAGGAGGCGGCCGCCGTCGGCACGCTGAGGTTCATCGCGGACCCGGAGGTTCCCGACGGCGAGGTCCTGGACCTTGCGGTCCGCCTCGCCTACTCCGACACGGCGGTTACGCGCCACGTCCAGCTGACGGCGCATGCCCCCGTGCTCACCGTCGAGAGCCTCGTGATCGAGGACTCGGTGGTCGGGAACGTCGACGGATGCCTGGAGCCGGGTGAGACGGTCAAACTGACTTTCACGCTCGCCAACGGCGGGTCGGGCGATGCGGAAGGGGCGACGGTGTACCTGAGCACGAGCGACCCATACTCGACCGTGCTCGGGGACGAGTCCTCTGCGGCCGTCGTGCCGGCCGGGGGGCAGGCCCAGCTCTCACCCGCGTTCGTCGTCATGGTGTCGCCGGCCTGCCCGGTGTTCCACCGGATAGACATGGTGCTGGACGTACACCTGGCCAGCGGGCGCCAGTTGTCCTTGTCGGCCGGCATGACGACGGGCGGCCTCATACAGGACGACATGGAGAGCGGCGAGGGTCCCTGGACGCACGAGGTCGTCAACGACGGCTACACGGACGAGTGGCACATGGAGACCAACCGCAACCATACGGCCGGGGGCGCGTATTCGTGGAAGAACGGCGGCGCGGGGTCGGCCAACTACGCCGATTACAGTAACGGCGCGCTCATGACGCCGGCGCTGTGCCTCGGGCCGGACGCCACGCTGACCTTCTGGCATTACATGGACGCCGAGCTCTATGACGGCAATCCGCCTTACGCCTGGGACGGCGGCATCGTCGAGATCTCCACCGACGGCGGGTCGTCCTGGACGCTGATCACGCCGAACGGCGGCTACCCGCATCTCATATACCCCAACTCGGCAAGCCCGTTCGACGCCGACACGCCGTGCTACGGCTCGACGAGCGGCTGGGAGCAGGCGACCTTCGATCTTTCGGCCTACACGGGCAGCGCGATCATCAGGTTCCAGTTCGGCTCGGACGGCTACACGACCGCGGAGGGCTGGTACATCGACGACGTGGAGGTCAGCGCCGACCTCGCCTCGGTGAGGATCGACCCGGACGACATGAGGCCCGCTCCCGTGAGCTTCGCCCTCCGCATCACGGGCGGGAATCCCGTGAGCGGCAAGGCGAGGGTCAAGTTCGACGTCCCCACGGCGACGCATGTCGCGGTCGAGGTGTTCGACGTGCAGGGCAGGGTCGTGGGCACGCTGGCCGATTCCGTTTTCGAGCCCGGAAGTTACGAGAGGGAATGGGACAGCGGCAAGTCCTCTCCCGGCGTCTACTTCGTCAGGATGAAGGCGCACGGGTTCGAGAAGGTTCACAAGGTGATATCGGTCCGGTAGAGGACCGGCAGGGGACGCCGGGCCGGCGTTCCGGGCGGGAAGAGACTGAAGCGGGGCTCTGCGTGAGCCCCGCTCCTTCTTTGGGGCGGGGCGGCTCCCGCGAACCGGAGGTTGACATGGGCGGAAGGGGACCCTTATAAGGATGGGGTGATGGAAGGTCCCACCTATGAGATCGTCGGCAAGGTCGAGCGCTATGACGAGCGCGACAACGTCTTCGCGAGGGAGTGCCTGGAGCCGGGCTCGCCGGAGGAGATCGAATACCACCGGAGGAAGCCGCATCTCGCACAAGTCGACCGCGCCCTCGGCGGCTTCATCCGGGCCAAGCGCGACACGAGCGCCGGCGGCTGGGAGAAGGCGTACTACCAGGGCGCCTTCTCGCCGATCGCCCACCTCGGTCTTCCCGACTGCGTCGACGGAGTTCCCCTGAGCCCCGGCGCCGGCAGGAGCGCGGGCGAGAACTCGAGTATTATCAAGGCGCTGGCGCTTCACCTCGGCGCCGACATGGTCGGCATCGGCCCCCTCAAGCAGGAATGGGTCTATTCCCACCGGGGAGTGCTCCCCTTCTTCGGCGAACAGCGGGCGAACCCGCCTCTCTTCGAGGGCATGCCTCGGCATTACACTGGCGGACGCTACGGCGATCCCATAGTGATCGAACATCCCAACGCGATCGCGATGGCTTTCGCCCAGGACCTGGACGTGATGAGGGCCGGGCCCGGCGAGGCCTCCGACCTCGAGGTCGGCAGGGTGTACGCCAGGAGCGCCCTCGTCGCCGTGCAGGTCGCGCGCTTCATCAGGACTCTGGGCTATTCGGCGAGGGCGCATCATCTCAGGAACTACTGCGTGCTCGTCGTGCCGGTCGCCGTCGACGCCGGCCTCGGCGAGCTCGCGAGATGCGGCTACATGGTGAGCAGGCGCTACGGCGCCGACACCAGACTCTCCTGCGTGACCACCGACATGCCGTTGGCGCATGACCGGCCCGCCGACATCGGCATACAGGACTTCTGCTCCAAGTGCCTCAAGTGCGCCAGGACCTGCCCGGCGGGCGCCATCCCCACCGGCGGCAAGGTCGAGGTCAACGGCACGCTCCGGTGGAAGGTCGACGCCGAGAAATGCCTTCTCTACTGGGAGAAGGCCGGGGCGGCGTGCATGATCTGCCAGACCGTCTGCCCGTGGTCCAAGCCGCCGACGGCCTTCCATCGCGCCGTCGCGTGGACCGCGGTGAACATCCCTGCATCCAGGCGGGCCCTCGTCGCCCTGGACGACGTTTTCTACGGCTCCAGGTTCAAGCAGGGGCCGAGGCCTGCCTGGGTGGGCTGAGCGGCCGGGTCCGCCGGGGCGTGATTCCGTTGTGGGGTAATCGCGTGTGGGCATCGGACCAGTGAGCCGTTTTTGTGAGCAAAGGACTGAAAAAAGCTTGACATCATTTGGACGTTTTGTCTATATAAGTAACATATTACGCATTGTTTGCAGAGATTGGCTTAGATGGGCGGGCAAGTGATTGCCGCAATAGAGTGCGATGACAGAGGAGTCGACTGGTTCCGGCGGCTGTTTCCAGTCCTGGAAGTAGTGAAGTGAATCCTGGGGCGCTTTCTCGGTTCAGGGGCGCGGGATCCATGATCTCGCGCTAGCGGAGAAGGGTAAAAGGGCGGGGCTCACCCCGCCTTTTTACTTTGTCGGCCCCCGGCCTCCCCCGCGCACCCGCCTCTCGGCGTTCCCGGGAGCCCGCCGTCCTCGTCCAGACTCCGCACAGGGCTGAGTCTCCTCGCGCTTCTCCGGTCACTCCCCTCCGCGCGTACTCGGCCGACTCGGCCCTCCCGAAACGA
>JALGWA010000453.1 GCA_025774425.1 bacterium | reverse complement strand
AGGCCAAGATCAACAGTCGCTTCGAGCTCGCGCGCTTCAAGCTCTTCAACGTGCTCGTTAACGGCGGCGTCGAGGAGTGCTGCGAGACCACCTACGGGGGCGTCCCCTACAGCACAGCGCTGAACAACGGCGCCCGCATCAACGTGGGTCTCGACATCATCAACACCCTGGCCGAGCACTACGGGCTGACCCCGCCGATCTGGATCGACAACGCCGAGGCCGTCACCGAGCTCATCCCTACGAGCGGCCAACTCATCAGACTCGTCGTGAGTGAGCCCGACAAGACGCTGCGCGTCGAGTGTGACGACCACCAGAGCGCCGTAAAGGAGAGTGCGTGACATGGCCAAGACCGAGGCCGAGAACAAGCTGGCCCTGCTCAAGCGCAACACCGTCGACGTCGTGGCGGACAGGGTCCGCGAACTACAGGAAAGCGGCGAGCTCCACCTGCCGGCCAACTACTCGGCGGAGAACGCGATGAAGTCCGCATGGCTGGCGCTGCAGAGCACCGTCGACAAGCAGAAGCGGCCCGTGCTGAACGTCTGCACTCACAACAGCATCGCGAACGCGCTGCTCGACATGGTCGTCCAGGGGCTAAACCCCGCGAAGCAGCAGTGCTACTTCATCGCCTATGGGGATACTCTCGTCTGTCACCGCTCGTACTTCGGTTCGATGGCCCTGGTCAGGCGCATCTACCCCGACGCCGACATCTGGTACGGCGTGGTCTACGAGGGCGACGACTTCGAGTACACGATCGAGCGCGGTCGCAAGACCGTCGTGAAGCACGTCCAGCGGATCGAGAACGTCCAGCCGGACCGTATCGTCGGCGCCTACTGCGTCATCGAGCCGGGCAACGACCGCCTGCCGCATACGGAGACCATGACGATCGACCAGATCAAGCGCGCCTGGCAGCAGGGTCAGACCTACCGGGTCAGCGGCAACGGTGTCCACCAGAAATTCAGCGACCAGATGGCGGCCAAGACCGTCATCAACCGCGCCTGCAAGGCGATCATCAACTCGTCCTCTGACGACTACCTGCTGTTGTACCACGCCGGGAGATCGGACGAGGTGCGGGACGAGGTGGAGCTTGCGGAGGAAATCGCAGTCAACGCCAACGCCGAGGTCATCGACGTCGCCGACGAGGCCTTGGAGGAACCGCAGGACGCGAAGCGGGAGGGGCCCGCACGAGGGCCTGGGGATGCGGCGGCTCCACCGCAGGAGGCGCAGCAGCTTCCGCTCGAGGGAGGGCCGGACTTTTGATCGAGATCAGGGCGTACGCATCGTCGAGCGGGGGTAACGTCTATCGCGTGAGCGATGGGGTTACCCCCCTTCTGCTCGATTGCGGCCTGCCGTTTGCGGAGCTGCGCAAGCGCCTGAGGTTCGGCGTCTTCCACCTGGGGGCGTGCCTCGTGAGCCACGAGCACGCCGACCACTCGAAGGCGGCCCGGGACCTCGCCAAGGCCGGTGTCGACGTCTACGCCTCCAGGGGCACCATGGACGCCCTGGGCCTGTCGGGCCACCGGCTGCACGTCATCGAGGCGCGGAGGCAGTTTCAGGTGGGTTCCTGGACGGTGCTTCCCTTCGACACGGTTCACGACGCGGCGGAGCCCCTGGGGTTCCTGCTGGCGACCCGGGCGGGCGACAAGCTCCTGTACGCGACCGACACGGCCTACCTCCGGTACCGCTTCAAGCGGCTAACCCACATTATGGTCGAGTGCAACTACAGCCTGGACATAGCGAGGGCCAACGTGCAGACCGGCGCCCTGAACGTCGAGGTCAAGAACCGGCTCGTCCGATCCCACTTCAGCCTGGAGAACGTTAAGGAGTTCCTGCGGGCGAATGACCTGAGCCGGGTCGAGGAGATATGGCTTCTGCATCTCTCGGATGCCAACAGCGATGCCGAGCGGTTCCGACGCGAGATCATCGAGGTCACGGGGAAGCCCGTCATCGTGGCGGAGGCCTGAAGGTGTGCGTACGGACCAGTCGGCGGGCGATGAGGCCGTCCGGAGAGCCCGGGGGTCGATCGCGAGTTTCGCGCCGGCCCGGGCGGCAGAGCCCGCCCTTGAGGGGAGATATGGTGGTG
>JALGWA010000452.1 GCA_025774425.1 bacterium | reverse complement strand
TTGTAACGCGCCCGACGATGGGCACGCGCTTGCCGCGCACGAGGAAGCTGCCCCGGCCGGAAAGCGCCCGCGACAGGCCGTGCCCGTAGCCGACGGCCACCGCTGCGATCCGGGTGTCCTTCGCGAGCCGATGCGTCCTGCCGTAGCTCACAGTGCTCCCGGCCTTTGCGACCTTGACATTGACCACACGCGACTTGAGGCTCATCACCGGCTTTATGCCTTTCCCGTCCATGCCCTCGCGCGGAAACATGCCGTAAATCATCCCCCCGGGCCGCACCATGTTGAAGTGGCTCCTCGCGAACTCGACGATGGCCGCGCTGTTGGCTGTGTGCACGAGCGGGAAGGTGATGCCCTCGGCCCGGAGCCTGTCGAGGAGTGCGGTGAAGGCCTCCACCTGGGCCACCATGAATTCACCGTCCTCCGAGTACGTCGAGGGGAAGTGGGTGTAGACGCCCTCGACCTCGATCGCCGGGAGGGCGGCTACGGCCTTGAGGAAGTCGCAGGCCTCGTCGGCGTTCACCCCGCCCCGCGTCATGCCCGTGTCGACTTCGACGTGCATCTTCGCCCGGCGCGAAAAACGATTCGCCGTCCTCGAGAAGGCCTCCGCGAACGCCATGTCGGAGACCGTGGGAATGAGGCCGTGCTCGAGGATCTCGTGGATCTCCGACTTGAGCGACGGGCTGAGGATGACGATGGGCACCCTGACGTCGCTGTTGCGGAGCTCGATGCCCTCATGCAGCGTCGCCACGCCGAGCATGTCGACACCCGCACTGACAGCCGCCCTCGCGACGAAGCGGGCGCCGTGGCCGTAAGCGTCCGCCTTGATGGTGAGGAGAATCTTTATATCCCTGCCGACGATCTCGCGCGTCTTGCGGACGTTGCTCTTGAGGGCGCCGATGTCGATCTCCGCCCAGGTCGGGTATTCCATTGCGGGCTGCTCCCCCAGGTCTCAGCCGGGCGCGGCGGCGGGCTCGCTGTATACACTCCTCCGCCTCGGATAACACGCCTATCCAAACACAAGCCCGGCCCAATTGCAAGCCTCTTTTCACCTGTTTGGACGCTCGGCGGCGCCGCCCGCCCACATCGTATCCGCCTCCCCGGCCCGCCGCCTGCCCGTTTTGTCTTGTTAAACAAGGCCCAGGCCCGTTATGATTGGGGCGGTTCCACGGAGGTCGTGATGTCCGAACGCTTCAGCAGGCTGTCCGCGCTCGTCGAGTTCCTGCGCAGCGAGAAGGGGTGCCCCTGGGACAGGGAGCAGACGATGGACTCCCTGAGACCCCATCTCCTGGAGGAGATGCACGAGACCGTCGAGGCCATAGAGGACGGCGACCCCGACAGGCTCAGGGAGGAGCTCGGCGACGTCCTCTTTCTCATCCTCTTCGCCGCCCGCATAGCCGAGGAGGAGGGCAGGTTCTCCATCGAGGACGTGCTCGAGGACTGCTACGGCAAGATGAAGAGCCGCCACCCGCATGTATTCGAAGCCAGGGAAGAGATGGAGCCGCACCAGGTGCTCGACCGCTGGGAGCGGGCCAAGAAGAAGGAGAAGAAGGAAGGCGAGTCGGTGCTGTCGGGCGTACCCCGCTCGCTTCCGGCGCTGATCAAGGCGCAGCGCATCCAGCAGCGCGCCGCCAGCCTGGGCTTCGACTGGGACAACATCGACGACGTCTTCGCCAAGATCAAGGAGGAGATCGCCGAGTTCGAGGCCGAACGGGCGGGCTGCGACCGGGAGCGCCTCAAGGATGAACTCGGGGACATCCTCTTCGCCCTCGTCAACGTCGCGCGCTTCCTCGACCTGAGCGCCGAGGACGCCCTGAACGGCACCATCGGGAAGTTCATGCGGCGCTTCGCCCATGTCGAGAAGGAGATCGCCCGGCGCGGCCGCATGACCCTGGCGGAGATGGACGAGATCTGGAACCGCAACAAATAACCGAGGGGTCAGAGCTCAAAATGCACAATCTCGAGGGGTCAGAGCTCAAAATGCACAGTCCCGGCCCCCACCGACCCCGAAACAGGGCCCGGCCGAGGCGTCCGGCCTAGTACTTCCCGCCGATGTAGTCCGAGATGATGTCCCGGTGGTCGAA
>JALGWA010000451.1 GCA_025774425.1 bacterium | reverse complement strand
TCCTTCTTGGAAGCCCCGAGCGGGAATCCGACGACGGAGCAGCACACGACACCCGAGCCCTCCAGCAGGCCCGCGGCCAGCTTCACGTACACCGGGTTGACGCAGACGGCTGCGAAGCAGAGGTCGCGCGCCTCCGAACACAGCCGCTCGATGTCGGCCCGCGTCGCGTCGGGCTTGAGCAGGGTGTGGTCTATGAGGGGGGCGATGTCCTTGCGCACGGCCGTCACGCCCGGCGCGCACGAGATCCGCGTCGCGCCGGCGTCCTTGATCCTGCCGACGAGCTCCGGCACCTTGTCGGCGCACTGGCCGCAGAGGACGCACACGGCGCATTCCCCATCGCCCTCGGGCAGCCGACCCTCCTCACCGAGTTTCTTCATCACCTGCTGAACGACCTGCTCGACTATCCTCTCAAAATCCTGCGTCAAGGCCTTCCCTCTCCAGCTTGGCGATCTTTTCCAGGCGCGCCTCGTGGCGCCCGCCTTCGAACGGAGTCTCCAGCCAGATGCGGACCATGCGGCGCGCAAGCCCGCGGTTCACGAACGACGAGCCGAGCACGAGCACGTTGGCGTCGTTGTGCAGCCGGCTCGATCTCGCGGCCTCCACGTCGTAGCATGCCGCGGCCCGTATGCCCCTTATCTTGTTGGCCGCGATCGCCGAGCCCACGCCGACCATGTCGATCAAGACGCCGCGGTCGCAGATCGAGCGCGCGACCTTCTCCGCCACCGCCAGCGCGACCTCGGGATAGTCCTTCGGCTCCCCCTCCGCCATGCCGCAATCGACCACCGAATGACCGAGCTCGGAGATATAGCCTGCCAGCTGGCGCTTGAGCACGAGCCCCCTGTGATCCGAGCCAATGGCGACCCGGAGGGGCGCGGCCTTCCTTCCGGCGAGCCGCTCCTCGGGTGCGGGCGACCTGGCCTCGAGGCGCACGGCCCCGGTGTCCCCGAGCACTTCCCTGACCTTTCGGGCTACACGCTCCTCGATGTCGCCTTCCATCGTCCAACCACCTTCCACGGGCCGGGACAGCGGCCCGTCATTCCCGGCCGAAGGGCTTCGGCAGAAGATCCTCGAATGCGTAGGTCTCGAAGGCGCCGCCGGGCCTTCCCACGACAGCGGCGCCGGGGTCCCGTCGGCGACGACGGCGAGCCTGGCGATGCTCTTCTCGCCCGCCGCGACCGCCGCAAACACCGCGTTCCGCTCGGCGCATATGGTCAGGCCGTAGGAACGATTCTCGACATTGCAGCCCGTGTAGACCCCGCCGCTCCCGCCGAGGACCGCCGCGCCCACGCGGTAGCCGGAGTAGGGCGCATATGCATGGGCCATCGCCTCGGTCGCCTTGTCCACCAGGTCCTTGTCAGTCACCCGCCGCCTCCTTCATCGCCGGCCGCCGGTACTCGCGATCTCACCCAGGAAACTCTCACCCGCCTTGAGCTCCAGTCCGAAGTTCTCGGCCATCGTCGCGCCCAGGTCGGCGAAGGACTTCCGCACGCCGAGGTCCACGCCCGGCCGCAACGCGGCGCCCCATGCGAGGACCGGCACCTGCTCGCGCGAGTGGTCGGTGCTGGGCGTCGTCGGGTCGTTGCCGTGGTCGGCCGTGATGAAGAGGACGTCTTCTTCGCCCATGGCCGACATGATCTCCGGAAGCCTCCGGTCGAACTCCCTGAGGCCCCCGTAGAATCCCTCGACGTCGTTCCTGTGCCCCCACAGCATATCAAAATCGACGAGATTGGCAAATACAAGTCCAGCCCCGTCCTCCGCGAGAAGTCCTATCACCGAGTCCATGACATCCTTGTTCGTCGGCGCCTTGAGCGATCTCGTAACGCCCCGGTTGGCGAAGAGATAACAGACCTTCCCCACCGTCACCACATCGAGGCCCGCCTCGCTCATCAGGTCGAGCAGGGTCTTGTCCGGGGGCTCCAGGGAGAAGTCCTTGCGGCGGGTGGTGCGTGTATACTCGCCGCTCGTCCCGACGAAGGGCCGGGCGATCACGCGCCCGACCGCATGCCTGCCGGTGAGGATCTTCCTCGCCTTCCGGCACATCTCATAGAGGTCCTCGACGGGTATCACTTCCTCGTGGGCGGCGATCTGGAAAACGCTGTCGGCGGACGTGTACACGATGGGTTTTCCCGTCCTGACATGCTCGTCGCCGAGGTCCTGGATTATGACCGTGCCCGAAGCGGCGTAATTCCCCAGCGTGCCCCTCCCTATCGCCTTCTCGAAGGCCTGCATGACTTCCGGCGGGAAGCCGTCGGGGTAGGTCGGGAAAGGCTTGTCCAGCACCACGCCCGTCATCTCCCAGTGGCCCGACGTCGAGTCCTTCCCGGGTGATCTCTCGTGCATGACGCCGTAGGCGCCGAGGGGTCGAGGGGCCGGAGGCATGCCCTCCAGGGGCGCGATATTGCCCAGGCCGAGCGCCGCCAGGTTGGGAAGGTCCAGGCCGCCGACGGCGCGGGCGAGGTTGCCGAGGGTATTGCTGCCCTCGTCTCCGTACGAGGCCGCGTCGGGGAGAGCGCCGATTCCGACGCCGTCGAGGATTATGAGGAGAGATCGCTTGAACACGAGGCCCACTACTTCTTCGCCTTCTTGGCCGCTTTCCGGGCCGCCTTCTTCGCAGTCTTCTTCTTCGCGGCCTTGCTCGGGGCTTTCTTGGCAGCCGTCTTGCCGGCCGGCGCCTTCTTGGCCGCCTTCGAGGGCTTCTCGTCCGCTTGCTTCTCCTCCGGTTTCTCTTCCGGCTCCTCCGGCGGCGGGGGAGGTTCGACTATGCTGAGATTGGCATAGCGAAGGACTATCTTCTTCTGGCCCCACTTCTCGAAGGAGATTACGGCCACCGTGTCCTCGCCGTACGGATAGAGGTCGAGTATGTCGCCCTCGCCCAGCTTCGAATGGCTTACCCTGTCGCCGATCTTGAAGTCCGATTTGACCATGCTCATCGCATCCGCTCCCGTCTCACATCGAAATCTGCTGCCGCGGCAACCTTTCGCCTATGAGGGTCATGGCCCCGAGGATCCTGCCGTCCTCGACGTATACCCGCGGGACCCGCTTGCCGATGCCGCACGTCACCTCGTATGGAATCGTGCCGCACGCCGCCGCCACCTCATAGACACTGATCTCACCTCCGCCCTGCTTTCCGAATATCACGACCTCGTCGCCGACCTCGACGTCGACCGACGAGGCGTCGATGAGTGTTACATCCATTGT
>JALGWA010000450.1 GCA_025774425.1 bacterium | reverse complement strand
GTAGCGCCCGTGCCGCCGGCTCCCGAGCGCTCCCACAGCACCGATGCCCCCTCGAAGTTGATGTCACGGTCCCACGCGAGGTCGTCGAAGATGAGAAGGCCCCCCCTGTACTTGCCGAACAGGAACCCGAGCCCGGCGGCCGGCTTCCATGCGGCGTAGGCCATGTCCAACCCGACACTCTTGGTCGAAAAGAAATCGGCGAAAGTCTGATTGGTCGACCTGTTGTCGGCCTGGCCGCTGGCGAGCCGCACCCCGACATCGACCTTTCCGTTGACCCGGGTCTGGAAGCCGAAGCGCAGCCTCGCCCTCCCGCGATGCCGCTGGGCGGACGAGTCCGCCGCGGCCTCGTGGTCGTATTGGTATCGTAGCCTCAGGTCGCCCCTGAACTCGGTGTCCTCGATCGAAAAGGCGAAGCACGCCTCACCGAACAGCGCGACGGCTAGGAGCGTGATCACATGAGCGGCCCTCGGTTCAGGGGCCATGGCTTCATTTCCTTCCGACAAGTCCATCGCAGGAGCGCGTCCGCGCGGCCGACTGGCCGGCGTCGGGCGCCATCGTCACGCGGAAAGCATACGGCGGAAGTGTTAAGGGGAAATAAGCGCCCTGTTAATTTTGGGTTAAGATTGGCGGGAACGCGTGGTCTCGATCGGTATGGTGACTGTGAACGTGCTGCCCCGCCCCGGCGCGCTGGCGACCGAGATGTCCCAGCTATGGAGGAGGACTATGTGTTTGACGATCGACAGGCCCAGCCCCGTGCCGCCCTGGGTCCGAGAGCGCGACTTGTCCACTACATAGAATCTCTCGAAGATGCGGTCCCGGCGCTCCTCCGGTATGCCTATACCGGTGTCGGCGACCGTGACCGCGACGGTAGAGTCCCGCCGCTCGACCGAGACCTTGACTTTCCCGGCGTCGGTGTACTTCACCGCGTTGTCGACGAGGTTGACTAAGACTTGCTGCAGCTTGTAAGCGTCGGCCCGCACAGGCGGCACGTCCGATCCGACATGTGCCTCCAACGTCAGGCCCTTCGCGCGCGCGGCCTGCTCGAATATCTTGACGACCGCCCGGACGATGTTCTCGAGATCGACATCTTCGAGGTCCGGCTTGGTACACCTGTCCTCGAGCTCCGACAGCGTCAAGAGGTCGGTGACTATGTGCGCGAGTCGATCGGTATGCTTCGAGGCCACCTCGAGATACTCGCGCGCCTTGGGATCCGCCTCGTCGATGGCAGCTTCGAGAAAACCCTTTAAAAGAGGCGCCGCACGAGTAGATCCTCGGCCCGATCTGGACCTCCGCGAGGGCATGCCCGCCTTCGCGGGCGGCCCCGACGACATCCGCGAAGGAAGTGACGCGAATGACTTCCCAGTAGAACCGCCCGTCGAGGTCCCGCTCCCCGACGATCCCCCGGAAGCCGTCGTTTCCGAGTAGAATCCGGCCCTCCGCGTCCAGGACGACCAAGCCGTCCCCCACCGTCTCGATGACGCCGGCGAGCTCCTCCCTGCGGTACGAGAGCTCGGAGACGAGGGCCTTGATCCGGTCGGCCATCACGTTGAAACTCCCCGCGAGCTCAGCGAGTTCGGCCCCGCCCTTCGTTATGACCCTCGCGTCGAGGTCGCCCTCGCCGAAACTCCGCGCCACCGATATCAGGTGCCTCAGCGGCCGCGTAAGCTTCCGCGAGAACACGAACGCACCCGCAAGCGACGCGCCGAGCGCGCCGAGGGCCACGGCAATGATCCTGTTCCGAAGTCGTCCGAGGACGCCGCCGATCTCCTCGAGGAAGAGGCTCATCCTGAGAACGCCTGTCACCCTGCCGCTCTCCGTCAAGGGAACGGCGACGTAGAGCATGTCCTCTCCGACGGTCTCGCTGTAGCGCTTCGACGTGGCTGTGTAGCCATCCAGTGCCCGGGCGACCTCCGGCCTGTCGCCGTGATTCTCCATCAGCGCGGGATCCTTCTCCGAGTCGGCGATCACCACGCCGGCTGTGTCTATGACGGTGATCCGGGTGCCCGTCTCCCGCCCGAGACCATCGGTCAGCGAGTCCAAGTCGTCCGACCGACCCGCCTCGATGAGCGGCGATACCTTGAGGGCGACGGCACTCCCGAGGTTCGAGAGGTTGGCCGTCAGAGTCTCGATGTAATGGTCCCGAAGCGTATCGATCGAGTGGATGAGAACGACGCCGAGGAGCACGATCATGAGGGCGGCGTACCAGAAGAACACCTTGAAGAAAATCGACGGTCTCATGACTGCAACTTGTAGCCGACGCCCCTGACGTTTCTCAGCAGGCGCGCCCCTTTGCCGAGCTTCTCCCTGAGATGGCGTATGTGCACGTCGACCGTGCGATCGACGACGGCCTTGTCGTGCCCCCACAGGTGGTCGAGGATCTCATCCCGCGAGAACACCCTTCCAGGCCTCGACGACAGCAGGGCGAGCACCTTGAACTCGGTCGCGGTGAGGTCAGCCTTGCGGCCGCGGACCCTGACCTCATGCTTCTCGGGATCGATCTCGAGCATCCGCCCGATGTTGATCACCTTGCCGGCTGCGTGCATCTCGCCCCGCCTGAGCACGGCCTTCACCCTGGCGACGAGCTCGCGTGCGGAGAAGGGCTTGGTCACATAGTCATCCGCCCCGAGCTCGAGCCCGAGCACCCTGTCGACCTCGGCGGTCCTGGCGCTCAGCATTATTATGGGTATGGACGCGAGGCGGCCCTGTGCCTTCATGCGCTTGCAGATCTCGATACCGTCGACATCGGGCAGCATGAGATCCAGGATCACCAGGTCCGGTCGCTCCTTCTCTACGAAACGGAGAAACGCGGAAGCGTCGGTAAAACCCTTGACGCCGAAACCGGCTTTCTCCAGGTGGATCGAGACCGCCTCGACAATGTCGGGCTCGTCGTCGACCACCGCCACCAGTCGCCTCATCGAATCCCCGACCTCCGGTCGAATGCGAAGGCTCGCGGCCGTTGAGCCGCTCGAGGGCCATTGTACCTCTCCGGCCGGGAATTACAAGTGCCCGGACGCGTCAGCGCAGGACGGTCACGCGCACGGTGGCCGCCAGGTCGCCCTCGAGCGTGAACACCACGAAATACTGCCCGCTCGCGACGGGAGCGCCCACCGCGCTCAGGCCGTTCCATGAGACCGCGTGCTCCCCGGCGCCGGAGGCCGGCCCGACGAGCGACGAGACCCGGCGTCCCATGACGTCATAGACGCCGATGTCGAGCCGCGCGGGCGCGGAGAGGCGGTAGCGTATCTCGGCCGGCCCGCGCCTGACCAGGCCCGGGGCGCTCAGCACGTCCACCGCCGGCCCGTCCCCGCCGCCCGGCCCCGCGGGAACGTCCGCGT
>JALGWA010000449.1 GCA_025774425.1 bacterium | reverse complement strand
GAGATTGGGGGTCTGACCCGCCCCGGGGTCTGACCCCCGACCGGTCCGTGGGATCGGCCGCGACCGATTGTGCATTTTGAGCTCTGACCCCGGGGGTCTGACCCGCCCTGGGGTCTGCCCCCCGGCCGGTCGGTGGAATCCGCCGCGACCGATTGTGCATTTTGAGCTCTGACCCCATTGACTATTGGGAGGGGGGCTGGTAGGCTGGGCCCAGGCAGTTACCAAAGGATGTGCATGAGGCCCCGTCGCATCACAGTCTTTGCGCTTGCGCTCACCGTCTCCTGGCTGCTCGCGGCCGGTCCGGCGGCCGGCGACGACCCCAGGTTCATCTCTTTCGACGAGGCCGCCCCCGAGAGCGATCCCGACCACAACAGCAACGCCGCCGCCGACCTGACTTACACCTACGGCTGGGTGGCGGGCGACACGCTGCTCATCGAGGTCGAGTTCGCCAGCGAGTGGGGCGACATCCATCTCATGGTCGCACTCGAGCGGAACGGCGACGCGGCCGGCGGCCCGGGCGACCCCTTCGAGTTCCCCGTGGCGTACGGGCACGAAAACAAGCCCGACTACGTTTTCACGTACAAGTACAGCGCCGATGACTACGCCGACCTCCGGCGCTGGAGCGACGGCGCGTGGGAATGGTGGGCCCTCGGCAAGCGCGCGTGGGTCACCGACGAGATCGACCCCGACAAGAACGCCCTCGCCATGGTGACGAAGAGCGCCGCCAAGGCCGTTTTCGCCTTTCCCTTCGACGCCATAGGCGACGTGGTGCCCGGCGACACTCTCCGCGTGCAGGTCTATGTCACGCAGGAGCCCGGCGGCGTCAAGTACAACGCGCTCGACTCGAATCCGCATGACGCGACCAACGACATGATCCCCGACGCGGGCGACTGGACGGACACGGCCGCCGACCTCGTGACGCTCTCGGTCTGGGCGGAGTGGGTGATCCCCTCCTTCGGCGCCCCTCCGCTGCTCTCGGACGCCGTGGCCGCCCCCGACACCGTCCGCCCCTCGGAAGACGTCGTCTTCAGGGTCGCGGTCGCCGACGCGGGCGGAGGCATAGGCGATGTGACCGTCGACTTGTCGAACCTCGGCGGGGACCCGGAGACCCCGCTCGCTGACGACGGCGCAGACGGCGACGAGACCGCCGGCGACGGGGTCTACTCGACCCGGTACACGATTCCGGAAGCGACGGCCGGCGGACTCTACAACATCGCTTTCACGGCGAGGGACGCCGCCAACTTCACCTCGTCCAGGGCTTCTGCGCCCCTCAGGATCGAGACGGAGGCCGAGGTGTTCATCTCGGCGGTCGACGCCGTCGGCGACGACCACGGGCCCAACCACACCAACGCCGTCGGAGGGCCCGTGCCCGGGCTCTATTACTATTACCCGACCAACCGCGTCTTCTACGACGGGGCCTTCGACATAGAGAAGGCCGAGTTCTTCATAGAGGGGGAGTACCTGGTGGCGAGGGTGTACCTCGGCGAGGTGACGAGCAACCAGCAGGTCGGCTGGGGCGCCCCCAACCCCGGCGCCGAATGTACGAGCCCCAACAAGGCCCAGTTCAATCTCCAGAAGATAGACATCTTCATCGACTCCGAGGAGGGTACGGGCGCCACGGCGGGCCTCGTCGGCCGCTGGGCGGATGTCTCCGGCCAGGACGCCTGGGAATACGCCGCCGCGGTCGAAGGGTGGTGGACGGGCCTCGTCGTCTCCAACAACTCGAACGAGGTATCGGGCTGGACCTTCGAGCGTTCCCCGGCCGACATAGGGATCTGCAACGACCATGTCGAGGACTGGGTCGACGTCAGGATGGGCCTGGAGGCGCTCGGCCTGCTCGAAGAGGGCGAGGACCTCACTCCCGCCAAGATCGACGAGATCCAGGCGGAGGTGCGGCAGTGGGACTTCATCATCGCCGTCTCGGGCCATGACGGCGACAGCAACAACAACAACCAGGGAGCGATCCGCGAAGTCAGGAAGGATCCGGCCGAATGGCAGTTCTTCGGGGGCCGCGACACCGAGGGCGGCCGCAACCGCGACGCCAACATCATCGACGTGCTCGCCGTTCCCGGCGAGGGCAAGGTGCCGGGCAGGACCC
>JALGWA010000448.1 GCA_025774425.1 bacterium | reverse complement strand
AGCTGGCGAAGATCGTGGTCAACATGGGCGTCGGGGAGGGCACGAAGGACAGCAAGCTCCTGGATGCGGCCGTGGAGGACCTCGCGACGATCACCGGCCAGCGTCCGGCGATAACCAAGGCGCGGAAGTCCGTGGCGAGTTTCAAGGTGAGGAAGGGGATGTCGCTGGGGTGCAAGGTTACGCTGCGGGGCATGAGAATGTACGAGTTCTTCGACAGGCTCGTCACCGCCGCCATCCCGAGAATCAGGGACTTCAGGGGACTGTCCCCGAACAGTTTCGACGGACACGGCAACTATACGTTCGGAATAAGGGAGCAGATAGTCTTCCCCGAGATCGATTACGACAAGGTCGTGAAGATCATGGGAATGGACGTGACGATCGCTACGACTTGCAAGACCGACGAAGAGGCGCTGGAGCTCCTCAAGGGGCTCGGTATGCCTTTCAGATCCAGCTAAGGAGAGGGAGGAGCTGTGGCAAAGAAGTCTTCCATCGAGAAATGGAAAAGGGAGCCGAAGTTCAAGGTTCGGCGTCACAACAGATGCCATCGCTGCGGGAGGCCCAGGGCCTACTTGAGGAAATTCGGGATCTGCCGAATCTGCTTCAGAGAGCTCTCGCTTATGGGACAGATCCCCGGCGTCGTGAAGTCAAGCTGGTAAGACACTCAGAGAGGGATGTTCAGATGACGATATCCGATCCGATTGCAGACATGCTGACCGTTATCAGGAACGGCTGCAAGGCGAAACTCAAGCGGGTGGACGTGCCCGCTTCCAGACTGAAGCAGGATATCCTCAAGGTGCTGCTGATGGAGAAGTTCATCAACAACTACAAGTACATAGAGGACGGGAAGCAGGGGAAACTGAGGATATACCTGAAGTACGCGGGTGAGGAGCAGTCTGTGATTTCGGGCATCGAGAGAGTCTCCACGCCGGGCCTGAGGCGCTACGCGGACAAGAAGAGCGTTCCGCGGGTGCAGGGTGGATTGGGAATCGCCGTTCTGACGACGTCCCAGGGCGTGATGACGGACAAAGAGGCAAGGCGGAAAGGGATCGGCGGCGAAGTGCTCTGCCGCGTATGGTGAACGGGGGATTCAAATGTCACGAGTGGGAAAGCTGCCGATAACGATTCCCTCGGGCGTCGAGGTCAAGCTGGACGGCCGTCACATCAGGGTCAAGGGTCCCAAGGGGGCCCTCGAGAGGGACCTGCATCCCGAGATCAAGGTGACGGTGGGCAAGGATACGGTTACGGTCGAGCGTCCCTCGGACCAGCCCCTTCACAGGGCGCTGCACGGGACGACGAGGGTGCTCATCAACAACATGATCGTCGGCGTGACGGAGGGGTTCACGAAGGAGCTCGAGATCCACGGCATCGGCTACAAGGCCGAGATGCAGGGGACCAAGCTCAGCATGAATCTTTCCATGTCGCATCCGGTGGTTTACGAGCCGCCGGAGGGAGTCACCGTCGAGGTGCCCGACCCGGAGAGGATCAGGGTGACGGGAATCGACAAGGAGGCCGTGGGACAGGCCGCGGCCGACATACGCGCCTTCGATCCGCCCGAGCCTTACAAGGGCAAGGGAATACGGTATGTCGGAGAGTACGTGAAGAGGAAGGCCGGCAAGGCCGGTGCCGCACAAGCTTAATGGAGTGTTGAATGGGTACCAGTAAGAGACTAGGCGGACGGGAGAGGAGACACCTGAGAATCCGGCGCAAGCTGCGGGGTACGCCTGAGCGCCCCAGGCTCGTAGTGTTCCGGAGCAACAAGCATATGTACGCTCAGGTAGTCGACGACCTGGCGGGCAGGGTGATCGTCGGCGTCTGCGGCTCGTCCAAGGCGATCGCCGAGAGGGTGAAGAACGACGGTGAGCGGTTCGCCGAGAGTCGGGCCGTCGGCGAGGAAATAGCCAGGCTCGCAAGCGGAAAGGGCATAACCAGAGTGGTATTCGACCGGGCCGGCTGCAAGTACCACGGGAGGGTCAAGGCCCTCGCCGACGCGGCCAGGAAGTCCGGGCTGGAGTTCTAGATCCAAGGGGGGAATGTTTTGGCAGAAGAGGCAAGCAAGGGACCCAAGGAAGAGAGGGTGGAGCCGCCCGCCGAGGCCGGGACC
>JALGWA010000447.1 GCA_025774425.1 bacterium | reverse complement strand
ATCGCGAGCGAGGCGGTGGAGTTCGCCGCGGGGCGGTACGAGCTGCCGAACCTGGCCTACAGGGTGATGGACTCCCGGCGACTCGCCCTCGAGGGGGTCTTCGACCTCGTCACCTGCTTCGAACTGATCGAGCACGTCAGGGAGGACGACGCCGTGGTCGCCGCGATGGCCTCGGTGCTCGCCGCGGACGGCATCTGCCTGGTGTCCACACCCAATGCCGCGACCTACGTCGCCGGCGGCGAAGGCGGGTCGAACCCGTACCATTTCAGGGAATACGAGGTCGGCGAGTTCGAGGCCCTTCTACGCAGCGGGTTTTCGCATGTCTTCATGCTGGAGCAGCGCCCCGTCGAGGGGTCGCTGATAGGCCCCGCCGAAGCCGCGGTCTCCGCGGGCCGGGGAAGCCCGGGCGCCGGCGAAGCAGGCCTGCTGCCGGGCGAGTACGGGGCGCCGGCGGCCGCAGAGGCATACGGCCCCGCCTCCTACTTCATGGCGGCATGTTCCCATTCGGCCCCGCGGGCCTGGCGGGACCTGCTCGCAACGCCCTATGCGGCGCTCGGAGGTGATTTCCGCTACCGGAAGCTGAAGGAGGAGTTCGACCGGCGGGGCAGGTGGGCAAGGGGACTCGACGACGAACTCCGCCGGAAGGCCGCGACCATCGCGCGGCTGCGCGAAGAGATGGCGACGATCGAGCGGGAGTTCGACGAGCGCGGCAGGTGGGCCAAGGGGCTGGACCGCGAGATCAGGGAGAAGGACGTACTCATCGAGAAACTGGCGGCCGAGAACGAGCGGCTGAGGAGAGCCGCGGTCTCCGCGGGCCGGTGAGCGCCGGGACGGGCGGGAAGTCCCGGGGGAAGGGATCGACATGGAACCGGTGATTTCCATACTTGCGCTCAACAATCTCGAGCTGACGAAGCGGTGTATCGAGAGCATATTCGAACATACCCGGGGGGAGTACCGGGTCTGTGTATTCGACCAGGGTTCGAACGACGGGACCGCGGAGTACCTGGCCGGCCTCGGGGACAGGATCGACGTGATACACAGCCCGACCAACGTCGGTTTCGTCGCCGGGAACAACCGGGTGATGGAGCGCTACCCGGACAACGACATCGTGCTCCTCAACAACGACACCATAGTCAAACCCGGGTGGTTGACCGCGCTCGTGGAGTGCGCCTACAGCGATCCCGCGATAGGCATCGTCGGGGCCAAGCTGGTCTACCCGGACGGGCGTCTCCAGGAAGCGGGCGGCGAGATATTCCGCGACGGCTCCGGCAGGAACATCGGCAAATACGACGACCCCGACAGGTACATATACAATGTAAGAAGGGATGTCGATTACTGTTCGGGCGCCTGCCTGTACCTCAAGCGCGACACGCTCAACCAGATAGGGTATCTCGACGAGGTCTTCAGTCCGGCCTACTGGGAGGACACCGACATCTGCTTCAGGGCGCGGGCCGCCGGCTTCAGGGTCGTGTACGAGCCCACGGCCGAGATCATCCACCTCGAGGGAGCGACCGCGGGCTCTCCGGAGAAGCGCACCCTGTCGGGCCGGCTCCAGGCCAGGAACAAGCCCATTTTCATGAAGCGGTGGGGCGAGGAGCTCAAGAGCCACCGCCGCAACGTCTTCGAGATAAGAAGCGGCAGCGGCAAGGACATGATACTCGTCATCCAGCCGTTCCTTCCCATGTACGACCGCGCGGCCGGGGAAAAGAGATGGTTCCACACGCTCAAGATACTGGCCGGGCGCTACGATGTCGTTTTCCTTGCGAGAAACGGGGCCGGCCAGCTCAAGTACATCAACGAGCTTGAGAAGATGGGCATAACCGTGTTCCACACGGACCAGTCGAGGCTCCGGCACATGGGCTGCGACCTCGAGGGACCCGTGTGGATGGATTTCCCGCTGCTGCTCCAGTCCAATGATTTCAAGGCGATAATCGTCGGTTTCTACCATCTTGCGCACCAGTACTGGAGGGACATACGCCGCTACTCGCCCGACAGCGTGTTCATCATCGACTCCTTCGACATCTGCCACGTGAGGCAGAGGAGGAAGGCCCTGCTGAGCGGCGACCCGTCGGCTCTCTGGGCCGCCGAAGAGACGAAGCGGCTCGAACT
>JALGWA010000446.1 GCA_025774425.1 bacterium | reverse complement strand
AGCTCAGAGACATAGTCCTCCTCGGTGAACGGCGGCGGTAGGCGGCGCTTGCCGGCCGGAGACGGGCCGCCGGTGCTTCGGGTATCGCGGGGGAACGGATCTTGCGGACAGGCGTTGGAGTCGACCGCGTTCTCCCGGACAGGACCGGGCGCGCCGGGCCGGGCCGCATGGCTATGCCGATAATACTGTTGGAGATAGGGGAGTCGATGTATTAAACTGTAATACATACGCTATGATTGAAGGGAGAGAATGATGCGAAAAAGAGGCTGTCATGTTGCGATTTTCACGCTCATAGCCCTCTGTCTGGGAGCGGCCGCCGGCGCCCGCGCATATGCCGCGCCCGTGATCATAACTCATGCCTGCACGGACACGTCCGCCATCCCGAAGGCGTGGATCGACGCGGCCCAGTCCGGCATAAAGCTGCATTACGCCCACACTTCGCACGGCGGCCAGCTGACCACCGGCCTCAATCGTATCGAATCGGGCGACCCCGGGTACAGCGTGGCGATAGGTTACAGCGTGCTTCCCACAGAGGCGGGCGCGCTGTGCATATTCGACGGTCAGGAGCATGATACCTACATCACTCCCGATGAGTACTGGGAGACCGAGACGGGCCTCGACTATACTCGCAGCGTGCTCGACAACAACCCGGACATCAACGTGTCGATGTGGTCCTGGTGCACCCAGCTCAACTACTACAGCCAGGCCCAGTGCCAGGACTACATAGACGCCATCTCGATGCTCGAGGGGGAGTATCCGGGTGTGACGTTCGTCTATATGACCTGCAACGCGCAGGCGACGGGCAGCAGCGGCTACAACAGGTATCTCAACAATGAGATGATACGCCAGCACTGCATCGACAACGACAAGGTGCTCTTCGACTTCGCGGACCTCGATGCCTGGTGGTACAACCCTTCGTCGGGCTGGGAGTTCTCCTCCTATGAATACGAAGGGGCCGACGTTCCGGTGGAGCATCCCCAGTTCAACGGCGACCAGGCCGGCCATACGACATACGAGAGCTGCGAGCAGAAGGGCAAGGCCGTATGGTGGCTGGCGGCGAGACTCGCGGGCTGGCCCGGCGAGGAAGCGTACGTCGGGCCCGAGTCGCCGGACGGGGCGGCAGGGGCCGCGACCCTCGGCGCACGGCCCAACCCGTTCAGGGGGTCGACCCGGATCGAATTCTCCCGGCCCCGGTCGGGCGATGCGAGGATCAGGATATACGACGCGGCGGGGCGGCATGTACGCACCCTCGAGGAGCGGGCCGGCGGGGCCGGTGTCCGGGCCGTCGCGTGGGACGGCAAGGACGATGCCGGCCGCGCCCTGCCCGCCGGCGTCTACTTCCTGGACGCGGAGTGCGGGGACGGCGCCGTGAGCAGGGGCAAGGTGGTCTTGCTGCGGTAGAGGCGGGACGGGGTCCGGCCCCGTCCGGTTGGGGCCGGCGGGCTCGGGCCGTCGAGTCCGTTGTGCCTGCCGCCGGCGCTCGAGAGGGTTTTGCCGCGGAGAGGGCGACTGTGGGGACCGACAGCGGTTGTTCCGAGTACTCCGTCGGCGAGGGCGGTTTCGACGCTCTGGCCGATTTCCTGGGTGACGGCCCGGAGACCGTTATTCCCGTGCATAATCTCAGGCGCCGGTCGTGCAAGGCGTTCGCCGCCCGCGCATCCGGGCGCATCGAGGCCGCAATCGTCCAGACCGACTGTGCGCCGGCCGAGCCGACGGCGCATGGCGCCGACGCCGGCGCGATCTTCGAGATCCTCCGGGGAGTGCAGGGTTGGCAGTGCGTCAATGCGAGCGACGTGGTCGCGCAGGCGCTCGGGCGGCTCATAGAGAAGCACCTGGGCCTCAGCGTGAAGACCCTCGGCGACGTCTACTTCACCCTCGCGGGGGCGCCGGCGGACCTGCGCCGCCAAGACGTCCGGGAACTCGTCCCCGACGACGTCGCGCTGCTCGAAGCCGCGCCGGCAGAGCTTCGGGGCTGCGGTTTCGGGTCGAGTCTCCGGCTTCTCGAAGAAGGCGTGGTCGCCTGCGGCCTCGTCTCCGGCGGGGTGGTCGCCACCGCGCATACGAGCGCGATCAGCGGAGGATATGCGGATATCGGGGTATTCACGGCGGAGGGCT
>JALGWA010000445.1 GCA_025774425.1 bacterium | reverse complement strand
CGTCGAAGTGCCCGAAGTGTCCGCCGCGGCCGCAGGTGACCTCGAGATCTTCGATGCCTCGGTCGACCGCATTCCGACAGCCGACAAGGTCGACCTCGTGCTCTCCTGCGAGCAGGCCGCCCTCGATTACGACAGCCGGATAAAGAACACTTACGGAACGGCCTACGAAGATTCCAAGGTCAAGGTCATACTCGCTACGGCGGACTCCGAGCCCGTCGCCTACGAGGGAACTCACTTCGAGGTCGGATGCCTGCCCGTCGCCGAGTCCGACGGCGAGAAACGGATAGGAATCTGGTTCTCCACCAGGCGCTTCTTCGAGGACCTCGAGCCGGCCCATCACGTCGGGAGCATGGCTTCCAGGCGCGCTGTCGACATGCTCGGCGCCAAGCCCGCGAAGACGCAGAAGGCTTCGGTCGTCTTCGGACCCCTCACGGGAATCGAGCTCGTCAAGAGCGTCTTCAGCGCCCTCGACGGGGAGAATGAACTCAGGGGAACCACCTTCCTCAAGGGCAAAATGGACGAGCGCGTCGGCTCGGAACACGTCTCCTTCATAGACGACGCCCGGATGCCCCGCAAGCTCGGATCGCGCCCGTTCGACGGAGAGGGAACGGTGACCGGGAGAACCGTGGGCATAGACAAGGGAGTCCTGAGGGCGCATTTCTACGACACGCGCTCGGCCCGCAAGGCCGGGACGCGCTCCACAGGCAACGCCAGCAGGAGTTACGCCTCGATCCCCTCGGTCGGCGCCAACAATTTCTACCTGGCCCCGGGCGGCACCGCCCCCGAAGACGTGATCGGCGCCGTCGAGAACGGCCTGCTCGTGACCCGGTTGCTCGGTTTCGGGGTCAACATCACGACGGGTGACTATTCGAGGGGCGCGGAGGGACTCTGGATACGCAAGGGGAAGATCGAGCGGCCCGTGAGCGGCGTCACCATCGCCGGCAACATGCTTGACATGCTCAAGGGCATCGAGCGTATCGGCTCGGACCTGCAGTTCTTCGGGCAATTCGGCTCGCCGACATATCTCATCCGGGAGATGACCATCGCCGGCGAGTAGCGGCGCCGTGCATGCCGCCATATGGGATCTGAGGGGTCAGAGCACTGTGCATTTTGAGCTCTGACCCCGTGGTTATCGGCGGCCGCCGGAGAGGGCCAGCATGAGGTCCGTACGGGTGATGATCCCCACCATGCGGCCGTTGTCGACCACGATCATCCTGCCGACGCCGGTCTGGAGCATCCTGCCGAAAGCGACCCTGGCGCTCTCGCCGGGAAGCGCGACCACCACCCTGTCCCACGGCGTCATCGCCTCGAGGACGGTCGTCGTGTCCCACTGCTCCCTGGGCACCGACGCGATGTCGGCCCTCGAGAGAATCCCGGTTATGCGGCCCTCCTCCCTGACCGGGTAGGCGTTGAAGCCGGTGATGAAATACTCCCTGGCCGCCTCGCCCAGGCATATGTCGCCCGGCACCGTCTTGACTTCGCGCGTCATCAGGCTTCCGACGCTCATGCCCTCACCCATCCTGCCCACGCGCCAGGACCCGAAGAAGGCAAGCCGTTCGATGAACGTCCCTATGAAGGCGAGCCAGAGGAATCCCGGCGCGGTCATGGCCACCGACATGGTGACGCCGATGAAGACGAGCGTGAGTCCGAAGACCCGCCCGACGGCCGCCGCCGCCCGGGTGGCCCGGGCGAAGTCGCCCGACGTCTTCCAGAGAACCGCCCGCAGCACACGTCCGCCGTCCAGGGGGAATCCCGGCACCAGGTTGAAGCCGGCCAGCATGGCGTTGGCGTAGGTGACGTACTGGAGCACGAGGCCCGCGGCCGAACCGGCCTCGAAGTCGAAAAGGACGAATCTCACGAGCCCGGCCGCCGCCGCGATGACCAGACTCGCCAGGGGACCGGCGAGCGCCATGCGGAACTCGACCCCGGGGCTCTTGGGCTCCGCCTCCATGTGGGCGACGCCGCCGAAGATGAAGAGCGTGATCTTCCCTATGGGAAGCCCGTTCCGGAGCCCGACGAACAAATGAGCCAGCTCGTGGGCGAGCACGGAACCGAACAGGAGCAGCGCGGAGAGCAACGCCACCGCCCAGCTCGCTCCCGATCCCAGGTCTGGGGA
>JALGWA010000444.1 GCA_025774425.1 bacterium | reverse complement strand
CGGAGATTATCAGCCCTTAAGGGCCGATAATCTGGGATTCGCCGTAACTTCCTTTCAGCATGGAGCTTACGTATGGACGATGAGGCGTTCGAGAGACTCCTGCGACCTTACAATCCGTGGCGGAGACCCCACGACAACTGGGAGGAGCCGCTACCCGATTACGAGAGACCGATTGTGCGAGAGGTATTGAAAGACCTCACGGACATCAAGCAGGCGATTTCCATCACGGGACCCAGGAGAGTCGGAAAAAGCACAGCAGTGAAGCAGGTGATCCGCCATCTCATCAGCAACCGCGAGGTCCCTCCGGATCGTGTTCTGTACTTCTCCTTTGACGATCCCGAGGTATTTGCCTCCGAGGAGATTCAGCGCACCATCTTCGATGACCTGGTAACCCACCGAACCACCCCCTCTGAAGTGTCCTGCTTGGACGCGTTAAAGACAGGCACCTTCTGCCTTTCAGCTTCCGGGAGTACTGTCAATATCGCCTCCGCAACGAACCGGACTTCAGGCGAGGGATGCTGACCACTGGCGAACTCAGGGAGGCATTGCTGCACGAAGATGGAGCGCGGGCGGTAGAATGCGTGAAAGGGATACAGGCGTGCGTTGCCAGCCTGCAATCTGAAATTGACCGTGCCGTGATCGGATACTGTCGCGAGGGCGGATTCCCCGAAGTATGGGCGTTGCCCGATCCGGTACGCAAGATCGAATACCTGATGGAGCAGCAGGTGAGGAAGGTCCTCTACGAGGACCTGATGATGCTGACCAGCTATCGCAAGCCCGAAAACGTACTGCGTTTCTTCGTCTACCTCCTCGGAAATCCCGGACGCGAGATCAATATCAAGAAGACCGCCCAGGAGGCCGGAGTCGAGCGAAGGGTCGTGGAGGAGAACCTTCCGAGGTTGGAACTTACTGATCTCATCATGAGAATCCGACGATTCAGCCGTCAGCCTCTGAGTGTCAGACAAGGGAACATGAAATGCTATCCTGTCGACATGGCTTTGCGCAACGCGGTGCTCAAGACCTGGGAACTGCCCGACGAGCAGACCATGGGGCTCTACGCGGAGAACCTGGTCCTTCGAGAGATGACGACCTGGCCCGAGAAGATCGAAATCAGCTACTATCGCGAGAGGAATAAGGAGGTCGACTTCGTCTTGACGCACGGCGGGAACCGGTACTTGCCCATCGAAGTCAAACACCGAGGTCGTGTCGACCCGCCGCGCGGACTGAGACATTTCATGCGAAGGCACCGGCTCAAGTTCGGGGTTGTCATCACACGGGAGGCTGAAGCCCGATGGGATGAGCTGCTGTACCTGCCGCTGCGGTACTTCCTGCTCGCGGCATGATCGACCTCGACGGCGCCCTCGATGTCCTGAAAGACTGGATGTACGAGAACCCGAAGCGGATTTACGGGCTGTAGCGATGCCATTGCCCCCGGTACGGAGGTCGAGGCGGGTCCGAGGACCCGCCTCGATGGGTTTCTCACGCGGCGACGGCGCGGCGGTTCACTCCGTCTTTTCGGGGATCACGGCGGTGAGACCGGGCGCGGGGACGAGGTGGAGCTCGACGCGACGGTTCTGTGCGCGACCTTCGGGCGTGGCGTTGGAGGCGATGGGGTCCCACATCCCGAAACCGGCGGCGTACATCCGCTCGGCGGGGATGCCGTCCTTGATGAGCTCGTTCATCACCGACCAGGCGCGCATCAGCGACAGGTGGAGGTTGTCCTTCCAGCCCGACACGCGGATGGGCTGACTGTCGGTGTGTCCGTCGATGCGCAGCATGACGCGCGGGTCGGTGAGGATCTCCTTGAGCCTGGGCGCGACGTCGGCCAGCGCCTTCTTCCCCTCATCCTTCAGGTCGATCTTCCCCGAGGCGAACAGGATGTCCGTCGACGCCTTCAGTCCCCCCGTCTCGGTGGGGGTCCACGGGCCGCGACGCGCAAGTTCGACGAACTTCTGCATCAGCTCGGGCGGCAGGCCCATGCCCCCGCCGACCGGCTTCGCGCCCTTCACCGCCTCATACTTCGCCCTCCACTCCTCGGCATCCAACCGGGCGGCCGCACGCTGCGTCTCGACCGTGCTGAGCTTGCGGGAGAGGTCGTCCCGGTTCGCCGTCATCTC
>JALGWA010000443.1 GCA_025774425.1 bacterium | reverse complement strand
CAACCAGATGTACAGCATGAGATACGGCGCCGTGCCGGTCGTCAGGAAGACGGGCGGCCTGGCCGACACCGTGATCGACTTCGACGCTTCGGCCGACTCGACCGGCTTCGTCTTCGAGAACTACTCCGCCGACGCCCTCTACGAGGCCGTCCGGCGCGCCCGCCGCGTGTACGCGGACGGGAATGCCTGGAGGGACCTCGTGCTCAGGGGAATGAAGCGCGATTTCTCCTGGCGGCGCCAGGCCGGGGAATACGTCGAGGCTTACGTCGCCACACTCAAGAGGCGGAAGGTGGTGACCTGAGTTCGAGCCCCGGCTGACATCCATCGTAGTGCCGGCCTTCAACGAGCGTGACAGGATCGCGGCCACGCTCGCCGCAGTGATCGAGTACATGGACGGGAGGGGGCATGACTTCGAGCTGATCGTCGTCGACGACGGCAGCACGGACGGCACGGCACGGGTGGTCGAGACCGTCGCCGACGGGGAGCCACGCCTGAGGCTTCTCGCCAACAGCGCCAACAGGGGCAAGGGATACTCGGTCAGGCGGGGCATAGCGGCGTCCGCCGGCGACGTCGTCCTGTTCAGCGACGCCGACCTGTCCACCCCGATAGAAGAGTACGACAAGCTGCTCGCCTACCTGGACGAGTACGACCTCGTGATGGCCTCGCGCAGCCTGCCCGATTCCGACGTCGCCGTCCATCAGCCCGCCTACCGGGAGATGATGGGGAGGGTGTTCAACATCGTCGTCCAGGTGCTCGTCGTCAGGGGGATCATAGACACCCAGTGCGGCTTCAAGGTCTTGAGGGGCGACGCCGCGAGGGCCATCGCCGCCCGCCTGCGGATCGACCGCTTCAGCTTCGATGTGGAGATGATCCTGGTCGCCAAGCGGCTCGGATACACCTTCGTCGACGTGCCCGTGAGGTGGGTGAATTCGCCCGCCTCCAGGGTGCATCCCGTGCGGGATTCCGTTAATATGTTGCTTGACCTCTTCCGAATAAAGCTATATGATACGGCAGGCTGTTACAAATCACGACACGAGCGGGAATAGCTCAGTGGTAGAGCGCCACCTTGCCAAGGTGGATGTCGCGGGTTCAAATCCCGTTTCCCGCTCCATTTTCTTAGGGGGTCAGAGCTCAAAATGCACAATTTCGAGGGGTCAGAGCTCAAAATGCACAACGGCCCCACCAGGGTGATGGAGGAGGAGTGGGATTTCCTGCTCATCCTCGATGCATGCCGCTATGACTACTTCGAGAGGCTCTATCCCCGATTCCTGGCCGGCCGGCTCAGCAAGGCCGTCTCCGTAGGCGGCGCGACGGTCGAGTGGAGAGACAATTCCTTTCAAGGCGTCTATGACGACGTCGTCTATGTCTCGTCGAATCCCTACATAAACTCCTTCTCGCGCATCAAGGGCTTTCTCGGCAGCGAGCACTTCGGCAGGGTCTACGACGTCTGGGTGGACGGCTGGGACGAGAAGAAGGGCACCGTTCTCCCGGAGACCGTGAACCGCGCGGCGGTCAGGGCCTTGGCCGAGAACAAGGGCAAGCGTTTCATCATACACTATCTGCAGCCGCATGCGCCGTATGTCGGGCTGGACATGGACGTGCGCGGCTTCCCCGTCCCCGATGTCGGCGACGACAGGGTGCTGGCGGGCGTCGCCGAGGAAGAACATGTTCCGGCCTGGAAGACCTCGCTGCTGGCCTTCCTCACCAAGGTCTTCTACAGGGTGCCGCTGCTCGGCGAGAACCCGACGTGGAAGCTCCGTGAGTACCTCGGCATGGGCCCGGCTTCCCCCATGGATGCGGTGAGGCGGGCGGGGGGCGACGCCGCGTTGAGAGCGGCCTACGAGGAGAATCTGAGGATCGTCCTGGAGCGCGTGGCGGACCTCCTGCCGTACATGGCCGGCCGCATAGTGGTGACGGCCGACCACGGGGAGCATCTCGGCGAGGGGGGGCGGTACAGCCACCGGGGCCGCACGACGAGCCCCTATCTGCTCGAGGTGCCCTGGCTCGTCATCGAGAAGGCGTCCGCGGAGAAGGATGCGGCGGCCGAAGCGAGCGCGGCCGGGCCGAGGGCGGTCTACTCGGACGACGACCGCAAGAAGATAGAGGAAAGGCTCAAGGAC
>JALGWA010000442.1 GCA_025774425.1 bacterium | reverse complement strand
CGGATCGCGTCGCTCGCCTCGAGGTTGAATCTGAGCTTGAAGGTCAAGTCGATAGCCCATCCCGCCTTCACGGTGGGTGTGAAGATGAGGTTCTGAGCATATGAAGTATGCCGCTTGCGCTTTGATGACGGTTCTGCTTGTCCCGGTGTCCGCCCCCCAGGCGGGAGCCGACGGGAAATCCCTGTCGAGGGCGATGTTGTACTCGTTGCTTCTCCCCGGTGCAGGTGAGGTCTATATGGGTTACAACACCCGGGCCAAGGCGCATATCGGCGCCGAGGTGGGCGTCTGGGCCGGCTTCTTCTACTTCGAGTACCAGGGGGACATGCGGGAGGACACCTACAAGGAGCTCGCCCGGATCAACGCCGGAGTGGCGGGCCAGAGGGACGACGATTACTACCAGGCGATCGCCTATTACATATCGAACGAGGTCTTCAACGTGGACATGCTGCGGGAGGCGCGTTTCTACTACCCTGACGACCGCGACCTCCAGCTCGAGTACTGGGAGCAGAACGGCTATTTCGACGAGGACGCATGGGAGTGGACGACGGCCGCCGCCATGGACGAGTACAGGACCGTGAGAACGGAGAGCAGGAAGTCCTACAGGCGGGCGACGATGATGCTGGGCTTCGGCGTTCTCAACAGGATGGTGAGCGTCATCGGCCTCTATATCGCCTCCAAGGCCGGGGAGGAGCACGCGGCTTTGACGCCCCGCGTCAGCTTCGACGCAGGGCACGGGGGCGGCGCTTACCTGTACCTCAACCTGCCGCTTGGAAAGTGAGACGCGGGAGCGCATCCGGCTCGAGGACGTCGTGGCGACCGCCGGCCTCCGCTGTTCTTCTCGTTTCGCTCCTTCTGTCTCCACTCTGCGCCGGCGGCGTCCGTTCGGGCGAGGCGCCCTTGCTGAGGGCGGAGCACATCCTGTCGGTGCCGTGCAAGGGAGGGGAGTACTTCGACTTCACCCCGCTCGGCCTCGCTTTCGATGCGTCGGGCAAGCTCTACATCGTCGACGCGGACAACTCGCGCATAATGGTCCTCAGGGACTCCTTCGAAGACATGAGACCGTTCTCGGAGTTCTTCCGTGACTCGGTCGGGATACATTTGGTCGATGTCGAGATCCGTGACGGGCTGACGGTTTACGTTTCGGAGGAGCAAGGCGGCGCGCTGATCGGCTTCGACCGGTCGGGGTGGCCGAGGGCGTTCGTCGACGCCGGAGAGGGCGTCGCCGGCTTCGGGATCGGCGTCGCCGGCAAGGCATGTGTGGCCAATCCCGCTTATGACGTCATACGCATAGTCTACATAGACGGCGACAGGGAGGCGGCCGGCGTCACCCTGCCCCCGGGGGAGGGGCGGGCCATCTACATCGACTGTCTCGTCCTCGAGCGGGGAGCATTCGTGGCGACGGCCGCGGGCCGCGGGCGCGTGCTCCGCTTCAACGCCGTCGGCAAGCCCCTGGGCCCGTTCGGCCCCCGCAAGTTCACAGAGCCGTACGGCCTGGCCTCGTTCGCCGGCGAATACGTGCTCGTCTCCGATGTCGGTGAGAAGCAGATAGTCGTGCTCGACATGCGCGGCAGACCCGTCGGCTGCTTCGGGGGCGATGTGCTCGAGGAGCCGACGTTCCTCGCCGTTCGAAGGGACGGCACGGTGTGCGTCAGCGACACACGCCGCCGGACCGTGGAGGTGTTCAGGATTGAGATCGACTGATCTCGGCACCGGTCTCGTCGCAGTCCTCGTAGGCGCCGCCCTGGTGTCGGCGGCCGGCCTCGCCCGGGCAGCAGGTGTGACGACCTGCTCCCGCCGGGAAGAGACATTCTGCGCGACGACGCATGCCCTCTCCATCCTCCATCTTTCGCACAGGCAGGTGATCGCGGCGAGCGAAAGCGTGTACATCGACGGGTCGCCGGCCGAGAGCGGTCTCCACTACGAGATCGACTATGCGCACGGCCTGGTCAACGTTCCCGGCGGTCTGCGCCCGGGCTCATGCCTGAGGATTTCCTACAAGGTCTTCCCCTTCCTCCTGAAGGCCGACTACTCCTTGAGGAGACTGGTCCGCGCCCGGAGGGACGGAGCCGGGCCGGCGGTCGGGGGGCCGGGGCCGTCGGACCCGGGCCCGTCGCGTCGCGCGCCAGATTAC
>JALGWA010000441.1 GCA_025774425.1 bacterium | reverse complement strand
GGCGGCTACGCCTTGAACGACATCTACGACCTCGAGGCCGACCGCGCGGACAAGCCCTGGAGACCGCTGCCTTCCGGCGCGGTCGGGAGGCGGGGCGCCCTTCTCGCCGCGGCGATCGCATGGTCGGCCGGGCTGACGCTCTCGGCGGTCGCCGGTCCGACTGGAGCGGCCTTCGCGGTTTCATGGATGCTTCTCCTGTGGCTGTATTCCGCCCGCCTCAAGTCGGCGGGCCTGGCCGGCCACGTTCTCGTGAGCGCGGTCGCTTCTTCGGGTTTCATCCTGGGCGCCGCACTGGGGGGCGGGGTCGTCGCCGGCCTCGTGCCTTTCTCCGTCGCCTTGTCCTTCCACTTGGCCCGGGAGATCGTCAAGGGCGCAGCCGACATGAGGGGCGATGCGGCGGCGGGGGTGCGTACGCTGGCCGTCGGCGCGGGAGCCGGGGCCGTCGTGCCGCTCTCGGCCGCATCGATCGCCGCGGCGATGGCGCTCAGCATCGTTCCCTACGCGGTAGGGGTGTACGGCGCCTCGTATCTGGTTCCCATACTCGCCGTGCAGCCGTTTCTCGGGCTCGCGCTCGGGCTCATCGTGGCGCCCGGCCGGGTCGGGGGCGCGGCCGCTCCGCCGTACGGACGCGTCGCGACCATACTCAAGGCGGTGATGCCGGTGGGCCTGCTCGCTTTTCTGCTTGGAGGTATGAGGTGAGGAGATGTAAGGTGACCGCATGATCGAATTGCTCAAGGCGTGTGCGTACGGTCTGGTGCAGGGACTGACGGAATTTCTGCCGGTCAGTTCGAGCGGCCATCTCGTGATAGCCAAGCATTACCTCGCCGTAGAAGACGTCGGCATCACCATGGAAGTGATCACACATGCGGCGACGGCCCTGGCCGTGATCATATACATGCGCCGGCGGATCGCGGACATCCTCGGCGCCGCCGTCCGGCTCATGCGGCGGGGTTACGGCGGCCTGGACGAATCGGACCGGGGGGATGTCAACCTGCTGGCGATGCTGGTCGTCGCCTCCATACCGGCCGCCGTCGTCGGCATAATCGTGCGCGACCGAGTCGAGGGCCTGTTCAGCGACGTATCGGGCACGGCCGGCATGCTCATAGTCACCGGCCTGTTCGTCTATTTCACCGGGCGTTTCGGACGCGGTGAGAAGGCGCTGACCGCGCCGCGCGCTTCCCTCATCGGCCTCGCCCAGGCCTTCGCCATCATACCGGGCATCTCGCGCTCGGGGCTCACGGTGGGAACGGGCCTCGCGCTCGGAACCGACCGCAAGAAGGCTTTCGAATTCGCTCTGCTGCTGTCGATCCCGGTGGTGCTCGGCGCGGTGGCCTTCGAACTGGTCGGCGGCAGGCTGGAGGGCGGCGCCGCCGTTCTGTCGGCCGCCTTCGCCGCGGCCTTCGTCTCGGGCTACCTGGCGATCTCGCTCCTCTTCAGGTCGGTGGTCGGCAACCGTTTCCACATGTTCGCCTACTATCTCATCCCGGCGGGGATCGTGTTGCTCATCATCGGGTAGCGGGGCGGCCGTGTTTAATCTGTTGATTAGGTCTCCGGCGCCGGTTATCATATGTGCGCCCCCTGTTTCATCAATGACAAGTCAGGAGAATGGCATTGAAATCGGCGCTGTTCGCACTCTGCCTGGCCGCAATCCTGCTGCCGTCCGCCGGCGGGGCGGATGCAGGCGCCGCGGGCTTCGTGGAGTCCCTCGCCAGGCCTGAGTTCGGGCCCATCCGGCTGGCCGAGCTGAGGAGGCTCGCCCTGGAGGAGGGCAGTCTCCGGGCGCTCCGCGACTACGCCGGGACGCTGCAGGACGCCGGCCGCATCGACCGCGCGACCGCCTTCGCCGGCAGCCTCGAGTGCCGCGGCGACTACCTCGCCGCGCTCGCAGACCTGATAAGAGCGGAGGGACTCTTGAGAAGCGGGCGATGCGCGGACGCCGTAGCCTTGCTCGACTCGCTCGCTTCGAGCTTTCCCCTGAAACCCGCCCTGATCGAGTGCGAGTACCTGCGCGCCCGATGTCTGTATGAACTCGGCCGTTACCAAGAGGCGAGCATCCGTCTCAGAGCCGTGCGGGACGAGGGAGAAGCCCTGAGGGCCGGCATCACATATTACCTGGCCCTCTGTGATGAGAGCCTC
>JALGWA010000440.1 GCA_025774425.1 bacterium | reverse complement strand
CATCCACACGCCGACGCCGGGGCAGACCCACTCCTCGTGCCAGCCGTTCTCGACGATGATGTTGTTGGTCAGCCGGCCGGTCACCGTCGGTGTCCAGGTGGCGAAGCCGCAGTTGCCGTTGTGATAGATGACGTTGTTGACGACCTCCATGTAAGCCTCGCCGGTCGCCACTATGCCCCAGCCGAGATTGTCGAAGACGGCGTTGTTGGTGACGACAGCGTAAGCCTCGCCGAAGGCGCCGATCCCCTTCCAGTAGCCCGAGCACCTGTTCCCGCGCACCTCCGCCCGGGCGTCCCACGTGATGCCTATACACGCGCCGCGGCCGTTCATGATGGCGTTGTCGGTGATGAGCGCCTTGGAGCCGCGGTAGAGGGCTACGCCGTCCCAAGAGTTACCGGCGATGAGGTTGTTGTGCACTATGAGGTCGGCTCCCTCGCGACCCATGACGCCGCCGATGCCGACGACGGTCTTCTCCCAGTCGTCCCAGTTGTTGAGGATGCGGCAGGCTTCGATCCTCACGCGTCCGTTCTTGACGACGATCGCGGCGTCAGTGGCGTTGCCGTCGGGGTCGCGCCTGCCCCCGGTGATGGTGACATTGGCGATGGTCGAGCCCGACGCATGGTCGAAGAGGATGCCGTAGCCCGCGTTCGTGATGAGCACCGTGCTGTCCTGATGCTCGCCGAGAATGGTGAGGGGCTTGCCGTCTATGCTGAAGCCGACCGTGGCCTCTACGCGCGTGAACTCGTCCTGGCAGTTGCCGCAGTTGTACTCTATGTACGGCTCCCACGCCGCCTCATAGACGCCGTTCCTGAGAAACAGCGTGTCCCCGGCGTGGGCGCTGCGGATGGCCCGCTCGAGGTTGCCCTCGGTCGCCGGCGGGTACATGCGCGACTCGAAAGGCATGTCCGACTCGGGGAGGACGACGATGGTCTTGAGGAGGATGACGAGCAGTATCGTTAGCATATCCGCCTTCCTGTGGGGTGGTCACGATCGCTGCGCTCGGTGGCCGGACCCCCTTCACACTTGCTTGATGAGTTGGCGGGCCGCGATATGCACGGCGTCCCAGGTCGGCGAGAACGGCGGCGCGTACGCAAGGTCCAGGTTCACCATGTCCTCGACCGTCATTCCCGCCTGGAGCGCCGTCGCAATCACGTTGATGCGCGCCCCCGCGCCCTCCGTCCCCACGATCTGGCCGCCGAGGAGCCTTCCCGTCCCCTTCTCGCCGAATAGTTTCACCGTCATCCCGCCGGCCTTGGGGTAATACCCGGCCCGGACCCTCGCCTCCACCCGCGCGCTCCCATACTCGATTCCGAGCGCCGTGATCTCCCGCTCCATGAGCCCCGTGCGCGCGATCTCCGTGCTCATGAACCGCGTGATGGCCGTCGCCACCACTCCGGGGAAGCTCGCTCTCCCGCCTCCGACGTTGATGCCGACTATGCGGCCCTGCTTGTTGGCCACGGTGGCGAGGGCTATGTACATTGGCTTCTTGCTAACCAGGTTGAACGACTCGACGCAATCGCCCGCCGCCCAGACGCCGGCCGTACCCGTCTCCAGCCACTCGTTGACTTTGATCGCCCCCTTCTCACCGAGGGTGATGCCCGCCTCGCCGGCGAGCTTCGTGTTGGGGCGGACGCCTATCCCGAGGATGGCAATGTCGCACGGCAGGGTGCGCTTGTCGGTTACGACGGCTCCGAGACGGCCTCCTTCCGCTTCGAAGGCCTCGAGCTTCTCCTCAAGATAGAGCGCCACGCCGGCGTCGCGGAGCGCCTGGCTCACGAGGGCCCCCATGTCCGGGTCCAGCGTCCCCATGACCTCGGGAAGCATGTCGATCAGCGACACCTCGAGGCCCTGCATGATGAGCGCCTCGGCCATCTCTATGCCGATATACCCGCCGCCCACGACGACGGCGCGCCCGGCGCCCGCGCCCTCGACGGCCTTGCGGATGGCGACGCCGTCTTCCACGTACTTCACGCTGTAGACGCCCTCCGCGTCGATGCCGTCCACAGGCGGGCGTATGGGGACCGCCCCCGTCGCGATCACCAGATGGTCGAAGGGCTCGGCGTACTGCCGGTGGGTCTCGATGTCGCGGATGAACACGCGCTGCGGCGAGAGGTCGATCTGGATTACTTCCTGGTTG
>JALGWA010000015.1 GCA_025774425.1 bacterium | reverse complement strand
GAGGCGCAGCATGTACGTCACATCGAAACCGCTCACGGTGCCGAGGGGCGGATAGGGGATGCGGTTGGTCATGTTGTCCCTCATGCCCTCGACGGTGATGTCATGAATCATCGCGCCCAGGGCTCCGCGCGAATGGAACCACACGAGGACCGCCCCTACGACGGCCGCGGACCCGGCTGCGAACCACAGCCACCGCCGGACAATGCCGCCGACGCCGCGCTTCTCCTTCACATGATAGACGGCGACGGCCGCGGCTCCTCCGATGGCGGCGAAGCCGGCTGCATCCTGCCTGAAGACGGCGCATGCGCCGGCGACGAGGCCGGCAAGCACATACCGGCGCGGCGCGTCGCCCTCGAGCGCCCACATGACGGCATACACCGAGAGCAGCCCGAGACTCGAGAAGAAGACCTTGTGCCAGGGCCCGGGAGCCGCTGCGACGAGGGCCGGCGCCAGGTAGGCCCACCTGCTCCGGGTCATCTTGCTCACGATCAGAAAGGCGAGCATGCACTTGAGGGCCTGGAGCAGCGCGAACACGCCCCGCTCGACGTAGATGTGTCTGCCGGCGGCGCTGAAGGCCGCGGCCATGAGATAGAACCTGCCGGGGGCGTACGTGTGATAGAAATCGCGGTATATGACCTGGCCTTCCATGATCTTCTCCACGCCGTCGAGGACGTAGCCCTCGTCGTAGGGAAGACCGTACCTGGCGAGCGGCAGGAAATAGATGAGTCCGAGGACGAAGACGAGGAGATGCGGCTTCTTGAGCACGTTGCGGAATGCAGCCAACTCCAACCTCACAGACCGGCGGATGACGGTTTGGACACCAGCAGAACCGCGAGAAGAACGAGGCCCGCTATGGACAGGATGATGCCGATGCGGAAGGAAGCGGAATCGAAAAACATGCGCACCTCGTGCTTTCCCTCGGGGACGGACAGCGCGCGAAAAGCATAGTTCGCCCTCAACACGGGGGTCTCACTGCCGTCGACCGTCGCCTTCCAGCCGGGATAGTATGTATCCGAGATGAAAAGATAGCAGTCTCCGGCGGCTTCAGCGCCCATCACGACCTCATGCGGCCGGTAGGACACGATGCCGACCCGGCCGGGGGCCGCAACGGAGTCGCACGCCGCCGCGCCCTCCCCCACGAGAAGAACCTCTCTCCGGGGGTCGAACCGTCCCGTCTTCATATAGTCGAGTACCTCGTCATAAGTTCCGAACCAGTGGGCGCCGGCGACCAGGTAGGCCCTGGGGAGCACCCCCTCGTTGTTCACCCTCACCGGCTGCCCCTTGCCCTGTATGAGCACGGCCGTCAGGATGTAGGCCGCGTTCATCATGTCCAGCACGGGCGACCCGAGGGCCTTCTTCGAAGAGAGCGGGCCGATCCGCCTGCGGAGCGCGGCGTTCTCGGTGGAAATGACCGTGCTGTCGACGGCGCCGAGCACCTCGATATAGTGGTCGATGTTGAGGGCGTTGTACCCGTGCACGTCGTCGATCCCGAGCAGCGTCGGCGTACTCGCCGGCAGCACGTCGGCGGCGTATTTCACTATTCTCGACCTCCCGGTCTTCGCGGGGAGCACCTCCACGAACTCGCTCGGCGGCAATACCTCGTCAGCCCGCTGCGACACCTTGAACCTCGCCGCGAAAGGGAGAAGGTCTGCAAGCAGGATGCAAAGCGCAACGATCGTGAACGTCCTCGCCGACATGGGCCTGAAGCCGGAGAGCATGACGAAGATCGTCGCGATGAGGGCGAACGCCATGAAGGCCGCGGCTTTCGCGGCCAAGTACGGGCGGAAGACGTCGATGCCTACGTAGCCGTCCGTAGCCCGGACTATGGCCTCCGCGCCCGAGGTCCTGAGCCACATTCCCAGCACGACGGCGAAGATCCCGAAGGCGGCCGCCGCGACCATGTTGCGCCTGTCGGAGCGTGGGGTCAGAGCACTGTGCATTTTGAGCTCTGACCCCAGGTCGAAGCCGAAGCCGGCGAGCATGGAGACACCGAACATGTACATGACAACGATGCGGTCTATCCTCGAGAACTTGAACCCCGGAAGCAGACAGTAGAAGACCCTGAGGACGGGCGTTCCGAACACGGCGGCGAGGGCCAGGCCTGCGAGTACGATGAAGGGCAGCATGCTGCGCCGCGGCCGCACGAGGGCCAGAAGGGCGAGGACGAGGGTCAGAACCCCCACATAGCCCGTCGTGCCGACGTAGTTCTGGTTGAAACCGTAAGGGATGTCGACCTTCGCGAGCCCCTTGCTCACGACGCCGACTTCGCGATCGAGGGGATGCCCGAGCGCGTCCGGGACGAAGTACTTGAGGGCGACGAGCCGGTGATGCGCGCTGCTCAGTATCATCTCGTAGGGCAGGGCCTTGCGGTAGGAGTACGTGCTCAGCTCATACGTCGGAAGCAGCTGGAAGGCCGCCACGAGGCCGCCCACTGCGATCGAGAACGCGAGCAGGCCGAAGACGGCGAGGCGCATCCGGCTTCCCCTTCCCCTGAGCAGCGCCACCCTGAGGATCATGTAGAGCACCAGGCCGTAAACGGCGAGGAGGACGATCTGCGGAAACCCCGCGAGAATGCACATGGCGACGGCGCCCGCCAGCATGCCGGCGCGCCGCAGGCACGGCCTCTGCACCAGCCCCTCGCCGAAGAACAAGACCGCCGGTATCCACGCCGCCGTCGAGACGAAAGTCGGCTGGCCGTAGCGCGTCGCCATGAAGCCCGAAAAGGTGAAGGCGAACGCGGAGACGAGTGAGCCTCCCGGCGAGACGCCGAGCCTCCTGGCGAACAGGTAGGTGAAAACGGCCGCCACCAGGAAGTGGATGTAGATGTAAAGGTCCATCTGGGTGAACGGGTCGACGGAATAGAGCGCGAGGTTGACGGGATAGAGGACCGCCGACTGGTAGTCGGCGAGAAACGGCGCGCCGCAGAACTGGTGGGGATTCCACAGGGGAACCTCCCCGGCCCGGATCATCCGCGTCGCAAACACCCGCCTCGGCAAGTAGGAGAAGGCGCAGTCCGAGGTGACGGAAGCCTCCGCCAGCTCGGCGGGCGTCGCCTCCGAACGCCACGGGAAAGCGTTGACCAGGCGGTAGGTGACGAGAGTCCTGTCGGTGAAGACCTCCGGGGAGAAAAAGACCGTGATCACTGCGATGAGGAGGGCGATCGCCAGAGCGTCTTTGCCGCGTTCCGTCATGTTCCTCGCTTTTCCCCGCCGAGGCCGAGGTATATCTCGGCCCAGATCCTCGCCAGCTCCCTGAGCGTGGAGAAGACGTGGCTGGGTCTCACGGTGCTGGCGCCGCCTGCCCGGGGATAATGGCGGACCCCGATCTCGGTCATTCTGAAGCCGTGGTACCTCGCCTTGGCCAGAATCTCGGTGTCGACGAAGAACTTCTTCGACCTTATCTCGATGACGTCGAAGACCTCTCTCCGGAAGAGCTTGAAGGCGCAGTCTATGTCTCTGACCCGCAGTCTGAATATCGTCCTCGCCAGAAGATTGTAGCCCCATGCGAGGAAGAGGCGCGTCAAGGGGTCGTACCGGTATATCCTGAAACCGCACACGATATCGTAATCCTCGCTCGCCGGCAGGAAGTTCTTGACCTCCCTCACGTCGAACTGCAGGTCGGAGTCGGTATAGAAGATGAGTCCCATGCGGGCGGCGGCGAACCCGGCCTTCAGCGCGTCGGCGTAACCCAGGTTGGTCGGCTGGTGGATCGGCCGGACATGGGGATCGGCGGCGGCCAGTCGGTCCATGATCTCCGCCGTCCCGTCGGTGCTCCCGTCGTTGACGACTATCACCTCGTAGTCGTCGAGATCGAGCGTCCCGGCGACCTCGACGACGGCCGTAACCGCCCTCTCGATGTTGTCTTCTTCATTGTAGGCGGGGAGCACGAATGAGATCGGCTTGCCCATGGTCTCTGCCCTCACCCTCCTCTAACCTATGTACCCCATGCCCTCGAGGCGCCGCCTGATGTCGTCGCGGTCCTCGCCTTCCATGCGCCCCACGCCGGTTCTCCCGAGAAGGTCCCTGTCGACGAATTCGGGCCTCCGCCGCGCGAGACGGCCCTCCTCGAGGGCCTCCTCGGCTATCCGGCCGTCCATGGCGCGCGGAACGGGCAATCCAAGAAGATACAGGACGGTCGGGGCGATGTCCAGAATAGATAGGCGCTCGATGCGCCCGCCCCGGGCGAAGCCGGGACCGAGGCCCAGGAATACGCCGTTCATCCTGTGGTCGCCGGAATTGCCGTAGACCGGCTCCATGAAACTGGCGCTGGTGAAGTCCAGGGTGCCGAGGGCCTTGTATCTCATGTCCCTGGGTATGAAGACGATGTCGGGCGCCTCGTCGACATACGGTCCCTCGTAGACCTCCTCTCTGAAGTACACCCTGTCGAAGAGGTTCTCCCCGGTCGCCGGGTCGGTCTCCGCGAGAAGACGCTTCCTGACGTCCTCGCGCACGGCCTCGTACTCGGCCCCGGGTTCGACCGCCCCCCAGGGCTCGCGGCCCTTGAGGTTGACGTATATCTGGCCGTAGTTGCCGCGCGAGTATGCGCGGGTCACGCTCCAGTCGACGTCGGCGAGCGACAGGAAGAACCTGTGGATGAGCATCTGCATCTTCTGGCGCGAGTGGAATCCGCCGGACAGCCTGTACTTAGCCAGGCCCAGGGCCATCGACAGCCTGTAGAGCGATGTCGGGGTGAAACCCAGCCTGTATGCCGCCCGCTTGAGCGAGGTCATGACGCCGGACTTGAACCTGAGCAGGCCCTGGCCGGCCAGCCACGTGTTGAAGGAGAGGAACGTGTGTATCGGACCGAAGCCGTGGTCGGACATCACGATTATGTCGGAGCCCTCCGCATCGCCGACTATGCCGGCCAGGCCTTCATCGAGGGCCGAGTAGAAGGCCCTGAGCCGCGGCCCGTACCTCAGCGCCTCCTCGCGGTCATGGCGAGGGTGGGTCTCGTCGAGGAGATGCCAGAGCTCGTGCGAGGCGCGGTCGGTGCCCCAGAAATGGGAGATGAAGAGGCTCCAGTCTATCCTCCCCATGAGATAGCGTGTGACCTTGATGTCGAAGTCGAGAACGTCATGCAGTTCGTCGAGAACGTCTCCCACGCCGCGGCGGGAATAGACCTGCCGGTGATAGAGTCTGTAGGGCCCGAACTCCGCCTCGATCTCATCGAGAAGGCCGGGTGGCTGCGTGAAGTCGCGCCTGCCGAAGGGGGTCAGGAACCCGCTCAACATGAAGCCCTCGATCTTGGCCGGCGGATAGGTGATCGGCACGCCCTTGACGACGGACTTGAGACCTGCTTCCCCGACGAGGTCCCAAACGGGGATGCCGTCTCTCAGGGCCGAGTTCACGGGCACCTCGCCGAAGGGGTTGCGCGCGGACCGCGCCTCCTCGACGAGCGCCTTCTTGCGCAGCAGGAACTCGAACACGCCGTGCTTGCCCGGGTTGAGGCCGGTCACGAAACTCGACCATGCCGTCGCCGTGACCGGCGGCACCATGGTGATGAGATCGGCAGTGCAGCCCCTTTCGATGAACGACGCGAGATTGGGCATGGTGCCGTCCTCGGCGAAACGGCGCAACAGCGTCCACGTCGCGCCGTCGAGCCCCAGGACCATCACCCTGCGGGTGTTGCGAGCGGCCATCAGGGCGTCTCCAGCCTTGAGAAGTCGGCTATGGCGAGGAAGAGGCGCGTGATCCCGCCCAGGAGCTTCAGCCTGTTGGTCCTCAGCGCCTCGTCTTCGGCCATCACCAGCACCTTGTCGAAGAAGACGTCTATGGGGCCGGCGAGCTCGGACAAGAGGTCGAGCGCCCTTCCGAAGTCCTTCTCGAGCATGTGAGCCTCGTAGTCCGGGTGAAGGCGCTTGAATGCATCGTGGAGGGCGCGCTCGGCGTCGTCCTGGAACAAAGCCGGATCGGGCGCCCCCTCGTAGCCGCCCCTCGTGATGTTGTGGGCGCGCTTGAAGGCCCTGATCAGCGAGGGGAAGTTCTCGTTCCGCTCGAACTTCTCGACAGCGTCTATGCGCTTCATTATGAGCGCGGGGTCGTCGATGCCCGCGCCGAGGACGGCCGCGACGAGGTCGTGGCGGAAGCCGCGCTCGGTGAGGAGGTTGCCGACCCTCTGCGTCATGAAATCGAGGAGGTCGGCCTCGAGGCGCACCGGGTCGCAGGTCAGCCTGTCGCCGTAAAGGGCGATCGCCTCCCTGAAAGTCCCGCCGAGCGAGATGTGAATCCCCTTCTCTATCAGGATCCTCGCAACGCCCGTCGCCTGGCGCCTGAGCGCGTACGGGTCTTCCGAGCCCGTCGGCATCAGGCCGACCCCGAAGCACCCCGCGAGCGTGTCGACCTTGTCGGCGAGTGAGACCACTGTGCCGCATTCGGACTCGGGGAGCACATCGTCCGCGAAGCGCGGCAGGTAGTGCTCGAATATGCCCCTCGAAACCTCCGGCGGCTCACCCGAAGCCTCCGCGTACTTGGCGCCCATGTAGCCCTGGAGACTGGAAAGCTCCTTCTCCCTGACCATCAGCGACGTGAGGTCGGCCTTGGCGAGCAGCGCAGTGCGCTCGACGGTCGCGGGCTCACTCAGACCCGTGGCCAGCGAGACGGCCCGCGCGAGGGCGGCTATCCTCCTCGACTTGTCGGCGACCGTACCGAGGGACTCCTGCCACACGACCGTCTCCAGCCGGGCGGCCATGTCGTCGAGCCCGGTCTTCCTGTCCTCCTGCCAGTAGAAGAGCGCATCCGCGAGGCGCGCCCTGAGCACCCTCTCGTTCCCCCTCGAGATGTAACCGCGCGGGTCCGAGGCCGTATTGGCCACGGCGACGAACCTGGGCAGGAGCCGGCCTTCGCCGTCCTCCACGGAGAAGAAGTTCTGGTGCTCCTTCATGGCGATCCTCACCACCTCCCCCGGCATGTCGAGAAAGCCCGGATCGAAACTCCCGAGCACGGCGAGCGGGTACTCGACTTCGAATGTCACGGTCTCGAGAAGATCGTCGTCATCGACGACGCGGCCGCCGGCCGCCGAAGCGGCTTCCGCCACCATCGCGGCGACGAGGCGCTTGCGCTCTTCGTGATCGGCGATGACATGGAGGTCCTCGAGCACCCTGGCATAGTCCCCCGACGACTTGATTTCGAACTCGCCGGGGCTCAGAAAGCGATGCCCCCGGGTCTTGCCGCCGGCCTCGAGACCGGCCCAGCGCATCGGGACCACCTCGTCGTCGAGGAGGGCGACGAGCCACCTCACGGGTCTCGCGAAAAGCGTCCGGCTCTCCTCCCATCTCATCGTCCTCGGAAAGGATATGCCGCTCAGCACGTCGAGGAGGACGCCGGGCACGACCTCCGCCGCGGGCTTGCCGGCGTAAGTCTTCTCGACGCAGACGTATTCGCCCTTGTCCTTCTTCTCGACGCGCAGGTCGGAGACATCGACGCCGTGGCGCCTGGCGAAGCCCTCCGCGGCCCTGGTCGGCCGGCCGGCCTCGTCGAACGCCGCGCGTGCGGGAGGGCCGAAGACGACCTCGGACGACCGGCTCTGCCTGGCGGCCAGGCCTTCCACGAGCACGGCGAGTCTCCGAGGAGTCCCGAAGCAGCGGATACGCGAGCATTCGAGCCTCGCGGCCCGGAGCCCTCCGGCCGTCTTCTCCTCCATGGCCCCGAGGGCCGGCCTTATGAAGGACGGCGGAAGTTCCTCGACCCCTATTTCGAGAAGGAGCTCCAAATCCGGCCTCTCTTCCGGCTAGTCGGGTTCGACCCGCACCGGGCCCCCGCCCGCACCCATGAGCGGAAAGCCCATTTCTTCGCGCTGCCTGAGGTACTCCCGGGCGACGAGGCGGGCGAGATTCCTGACGCGGAGGATGTACGACGCCCTCTCGGTCACGCTTATGGCCCCGCGCGCATCGAGCACGTTGAAGGCGTGCGAGCACTTGAGCATGAAGTCGTAGGCCGGCATCACGAGCCCCATCTCGCCGAGGCGCCTGGCCTCCGACTCGAAGAACTTGAAGAGATCGAAATGCTTGTCGATGTCGGCCTCCTCGAAGTTGTATTTCGAGAACTCGTACTCGTATCGTGCCGAGACGTCGTCCCAGGTCAGCCGGTCGTTCCACTTTATCGCCTTGATGTCGTCGACCTCCTGGCAGCACATGGCGATGCGCTCGAGTCCATACGTTATCTCGCACGTGATGGGGTCGAGGTCGATGCCCCCGGCCTGCTGGAAGTACGTGAATTGAGTGATCTCCATCCCGTCCAGCCAGACCTGCCAGCCCAGCCCCCAGGCGCCCAGGGTCGGTGACTCCCAGTCGTCTTCCGCGAACTTGACGTCATGGTGCTTGAGGTCTATTCCCATGACCTCGAGGGTCCTGAGATAGACGTCCTGTATATCCGCCGGCGACGGCTTGATGACGACCTGATACTGCAGGAACTGTTGCACCCTCATGGGATTCTCGCCGTAGCGCCCGTCGCGCGGCCTCCGGGACGGCTCCACGTGCGCCGCCTTCCAGGGTTCGGGGCCGAGTGTCCTCAGGAAGCTGGCGGGGTTGAAAGTCCCCGCCCCGACTTCGCTGTTGTAGGGCTGGTGAAGGGCGCAGCCGTAATCCGACCAGAACTTCTCCAGAACCAGTATTATCTCCTGCAATGAGTAGGCCCCTCGAGGCATTCTAGGTGTCCCTCATTCTCTCCAGGAAATCCAGCGACTTCACTCTCGCCCCTTCGCCCATCACCGCCCTCACGAAAGCGGTCAGTATATCACAGGCTCCCCGGCTCGTCGCCGCCGGCGCCGACTTTTTTCTCACCTGCTTCATCGTCTTCCCCTCGAAACTCCTCATCAGCTCAAGCACGTCGGCGTCCAGCTCGACGGCGTTGATGTCCCGGCCGACGCAGGCCGGGCAGAGCACGCCTCCCGAGAGCAGGCCGAAACTCGCCGCGCCGTCGTCTATCTTCCTGCCGCATCGCACGCAGGTCGACAGCGACGGCCCGTAGCCCACGAGGTGCAGCATCCTCAGCAGATAGGCGGCGAGCACGACTTCGAGATCATCCCTCGCCGCGGCGTCGAACTCCCTCAGCGTCAGGACGATGTGGTCGAAAAGTTCCTCGTTGGGCTCCTCGACGGGGGCGAAGCGCTCCAGTATCTCTATCGCCGTGCTCGCATAGGCGAGCTTGGCGAAGTCGGCCTTGACTTCCGAGAACGGGTTCAGGGTCTCGCTGTGGCTCAATGTATGCACGTTCCGGTTCTCTTTGGCGTAGTAGATTATCAGCGAATGAGTGAGAATCTCCAGGCTCGAGCCGAACTTGCTCTTGGGCCGCAGGCTCCCCTTGGCCATGGCCGACACCTTGCCGAACCTCTTGGTGAAGAACACGACGATCTTGCTCGTGTCCCTGACCTTCCTCGCCCGCAGCACGACGGCCTCACTCCGGTTTATGCCCACGTTCCGCCTACTCCTCCTCCTGCCCGCCGCCGCCCTCGACCCGCGTCCCGGCTCCGGCCCGGGCTTCCATCCGCGTCCCTTCGGGGCCGACGTCGCGCCGGACGGCCATGCCCGCGGTGACGACCAGCCTTATGCCCTCCTCGACGCTCATGTCGAGCACCCGGACGTCCGAGGACGGCATGACCATCATGAATCCCGATGTCGGATTGGGACTGGTCGGCACGAACACCGTCACCGTATCCTCCCCTCCGACCGGCCCGATTTCCAGGCCCTCGGACGTTATGAAGCCGACGCAGTATGCTCCCCGCCTCGGGAACTCAACGAGGGCCACCTTCTTGAATCCCGTCGAGCCGTCCTGGAGCACGGCCTCGCTGACCTGCTTGATGGTCCTGTAGATCGACCGCAGCACCGGTATCCTGTCCAGCAGCCCGTTGTACCATCCGAGAAGTTTCCTGCCCATGAAGTTGCCGGCGAAGAGCCCGGTAAGCAGCACGATCACTACAACCCCGGCCACCCCGATGCCCGGCGCATCGACACCCGTATAGTTCGCGATGAGACTCCTCAGCAGGCCGTCGAGGAAGAGAAAGAGCTTGTACAGCACCCATACGGTGATCACCGTGGGGAGCAGAATCGCCAGGCCCGAAAATACGATGCCGCGCAGCTTCTTCATGCTTCTAGCGCTCCCCCACCCTGGCCTGCTCGCCGAGGCTTTCGCCGATGATCCGGACCCGCTCTATGCGCTGGCCCGCCACGCGGTCGACCACGAAACGAAGGCCGTCGGCCTCGAACTCGTCGCCCTGGGAAGGGACTTTGCCCAGGAGGTTGTACAGATAACCGGCGATCGTGTCGTAGTCCTCCTCCTTGGTGAAGTCCGTTCCCAGTATCTCGTTGAGCTCCTCTATGTGAGTCTTCCCGTCGACAAGAACCTCGTCCTTGCCCACGACCTGAACCAGCTTCTCCTCTTCTTCATACTCGTCGTAGATCTCTCCGACGATCTCCTCGAGCACGTCTTCGAGGGTCACCAGTCCCACCACCCCCCCGAACTCGTCGACCACGATCGCCATGTGCGTCTTCCGCCTCCGCAGCTCCTTGAGCAGCGAATCGACCTTCATGCTCTCGGGAATGAAGTACGCGTCCCGCAGGATGCCGCGTATCGGCGAATTGACCCCGCCCCCGGCGATGACGTCCATGAGATCGCGCGCATGCAGCACGCCGATGATGTTGTCCACCGTCTTGTCGTAGACGGGGATTCTCGAATGCCCGCCCTCCGAGATGACTTTCATCGCCTCGTCGACCGTCGTGGTCGCCTCGGCGCAGACCATGTCTATCCTGGGAACCATGACCTCGCGCGCGATCGTGTCCCTCATCTCGAAGATGCCGTTGATCATCTCCTGCTCGTCGCTCCCTATCGCGCCGCCCTCGCTCTCGGCCTTGGCTATCGCCCTGAGCTGACCGGCCTTGAGCATCATCTCCCGCGCCTGTGCTCCGGCGAGAAACAGTCCCTGCGTCAGCAGATAGACACCCTTGACAAACGGGTAGAGAGGCAGGAACAGCACGTAGACCGGCCTCGTCACCGCAACGACGGCCGAGACTGGATCATGCGCGACGTATATCCTCGGCAGCAGCCGCGTCAGTATGGCTATCATTATGGCCACGACGAGAAGGGAGATCGTCGCGGCCACGAGGTGGCCCACTCCCTCGGGATAGGCCCGCCAGGCTATCCTCAGCGCGAACAGCGCGACGAGGACATTGCAGAACGAGCTCGAAACCAGAAGCTTGATCATCAGTTCCTGGGGGGCCGACAGCATCTTGAGCGCCAGGTCCGCGCGCCTGTCGTTCTCCTCCTCGAGCTCGGACCTCGACACCGAGAAAAAGGCGAACTCGCCCGCGGAGAAGAGGGCGGAGAGGCAGAGAAACGCGGCCATGAGAAGCACATCCGCCAATGTCGACGGGTCCAACCTAACCATCCTCCTTGCACGCCGGACACCGCCGCAGGTCCCCGGAGAATCTCTCGACGATCTCCTCCTGCAGGGCCTCCATCTCCTTCCGTTCCGAAGGAGAGCCGTCCGAATAGCCGAGCACGTGGAGCACGCCGTGGACGACCAGGCGCAGAAGCTCCTCGCCCCGGCTCACCTTGAACCGCTCGCTGTTGGCGCGGGCCGTATCGAGCGAGATGTAGACGTCCCCGACCCTGTCGAGCGGGAGCCCTTCTTCGGAAAGGTCGAAGGCGATCACATCCGTCGGCCCCTCTCTGCCGAGGGATTCCCGGTTTATCCGGGCGATCTCTTCGTCGTCTGTGAATGCTATGCTGAGGCT
>JALGWA010000439.1 GCA_025774425.1 bacterium | reverse complement strand
TACCTCTTCATGAATCGCTCGCCCTCGGAGTTGAGCAGGTGGCCGCCCTCGCCCCGCGCCCCCTCGGTCATGAGGATGTTGGTCCCGTAGAGCGACGTGGGATGGAACTGCACGAACTCCATGTCCTTCAACGGCACGCCTGCGCGATACGCTATCGCCATGCCGCTGCCGGTGTTTATGAGGGCGTTGGTGGACCTGGAGTATATCCGGCCGGCCCCGCCGGTGGCGAAGATCACGGCCCGCGCCCTGAAAGCCTCGACCTCGCCCGTGACAAGGTTCAGCGCGGCGAAGCCGTGGCAACGCTCCCCGTCGTGCGCGAGCTCGAGGACGAGCCTCTCCTCGTACACCTTGACGCCCCTCTTGACGGACTGCTCGAACATCGTGTGCAGCAGCACGTGCCCCGTCCTGTCGGAGGCGTAACAGGTCCTGGGCATCCCCGCGCCGCCGAACGGCCGCTGCATGATCTTCCCCTCGGCCGTACGGCTGTACGGGCAGCCCCAGTGCTCGGACTCGTAGACCCTCAGGGGGGCCTCCTTCGCCATCAGCTCCGCGGCGTCCTGATCCGCCAGGTAGTCGCTACCCTTCACGGTGTCGAATGCGTGTTTCTCCCAGTTGTCCTCCGCGCCCTAGGGCACGTTCGCGAGGGACGCGTTTATTCCGCCCTGAGCGGCTCCGGAGTGCGACCTGACCGGGTGGACCTGCGAGACGATCGCCACGTCGCAGCCCTGCGCGGCCTCGATCGCCGCTCGCAGACCCGCCAGGCCGCCTCCGACGACCAGGACCTCGTGTTCGATCATGGTGTGCAAACCTCCGCTGCTCTTTTCTGTAGCAACCCGCGCGCCGCTGCCCGTGCCGCCGGCCTACGCCGCGGCTATGAACGGGTACAGCCCGAACGCGCCGTAGACGAACGCCGCGACCCCGAGCGCCACGATGGCCCAGGTAGTCAGCCTCTCGGCCCAGCCCCCGAGCCCCCAGTCGAGAAGGACGTTCCTCACGCCGTTGAGCCCGTGGAAGAGCGCGAAACCGAGGAGGCCGTAGTCCACGACCATGAACAGCGTCGTCCTGAGCCTCGATGCCACCGCGCCGAAGACGATCATGGACTCGGGCTCCGCGAAGTGCGTCACCCAGAGGTGGGTGGCGAGTATGACGATGAGGCCGACCGCGGTCAGACGCTGCACTATCCAGAGCCATATGCTCCTGTCCCGGTTCATCTGCGAATTCGCCCCCTACCTGCTGATTATCTCGGGCAGGACCCTCAGGAAGCCCCACAGGACCCCCGCCGCCGAGAGCACTATGGTGGCCGCGAAGATCTCCTTCTGGCGCCTGACGCCCACACCGATGTCGAAGAGCAGTATGCGGACGCCGTTCAGGCCGTGGTACAGCACCGCCGCCAGTAGCCCGAGGTCAAGCACCAGGAAGAACGGCGTCTGCAGCACCCCGAGGACCACGTCGAAGCTCCCGCTCCCGTACAACGCCGACGATATCACGCATATGTGGAGGAGTAAGTAGCCCACGAGCGCAAGCCCCGTTATCCTGTGCAGGATCCACGCCCACGTCCCCACGTGTAGGTTCGCAGGGTGGACCGGCGTGTTCCTCCACCCGCGCGGAACCCTCTGGACCTTGTCTACGCTCATCTCCGGCTCCCCCCGAAGTCCTGTATCTTTGCTCCAGCTCCCGTCCGCCACCCGGCGAAAGGGGCGCGGCCCCCTCGGGGCGGTCAGCCCCGCCCGTATTTCGCCACGCCCTCTTCGTACAGGTCAGCCCCGTGTGCGTCGTTGATCACGACGAGAGGGAAGCTCTTCACGCGGAGGCGCCTGATCGCCTCCGTGCCGAGATCCTCGTACGCGACGACCTCGGCCTCCTCGATGCAACGCGAGATCAGCGCCCCCGCGCCGCCGACCGCCGCGAAGTACACGGCGGGGTGCCGCTGCATCGCTTCCCTTACATCCTTAGACCGCGACCCCTTTCCGATCATGCCCTTGAGCCCGCGCTCGAGCAGCGCGGGGGTATAGGGGTCCATCCTGTACGAGGTGGTGAAATCGCTGAAGGCAGGCGACGCCGTGACGCTGTCGGGGGAGATCTACACGGCGCGCGATGCCGCCCACCGCAGGCTCGTCGACCTGATCGAGGATGGGAAGGC
>JALGWA010000438.1 GCA_025774425.1 bacterium | reverse complement strand
CAGTACTTCGCCGTGCTGCCGCCGGAAGGCTACACGCCCGGCCGCCGGTACGCCCTCATCCTGTCCCTGCACGGGGCCGGTGTCCGGGCCGAGGGCCTGGTCGACGCCTACAAGCCCAAACCCTGGGCCTTCGTCGTCGCTCCGACCAACCGGCGGCCCTTCGGTTTCGACTGGCAGGACTGGGGCAGGCTGGACGCGCTCGAGGTGCTGGGCATCGCCCGCGACATGTTCCCGATCGACACCACGCGGGTGTATCTCACGGGCCATTCCATGGGTGGCCACGGCGTCTGGCACGTGGGGCTGAATCACCCGGGACTCTTCGCGGCGATGGCGCCCGGCGCCGGCTGGACATCCTTCCAGCTCTACATACCCTGGTTCCTGCAGAAGAGTTACATCTACGGAGACCCGAGGGCCGTGGGCATGCGCGACCTCGCCCTGCGCCAGGACAGGCCCCTCGACTTCGTCGAGAACGCGTTCAACACGCCGGTGTTCATCCTCCACGGCGGAGACGATGACAACGTCCCGACGATTCACGGGCGCATGTTCGCCGAGAGGCTGGAGGAACTCGGCCATGCCTACACCTACCTGGAAGTTCCGGGCAGGGGCCACTGGTGGCATGACGACAGCCTGGACGTCTCCTGCGCCGACCTCCCCGTGGTCATGGACTTCATGAGATCGCACGCGCGCCGCCGGCAGCCCCGCGAGGTGCGCTTCAAGACGGTCAGCCTCGGCACCTCCCGCAGGGCCTTCTGGGTGGAAATCGGCGCCCAGGACGAGGTCATGCGCGAGACCGAAATCCACGCGGCCGTCCCAGCAAGGGCGGCCGCCGCGGGCGACGCCACGCTGATCACGGTGTGCACGCGCAACGTAGCCGGGTTCACCCTCGCCCCGCCCCCGGACCTCGTCCCGCCGGGCCCGGTCACCGTCCGGGTCGACGGCGAAGACCACGCCTTGATGTTACGCCGAGGCGACCGCCTGGCTTTCTCGAAGAGGGCGGGCGGGTTCAGGCCGGGCCGCATAGAGAAGAGCAGCCCCTTCAAGTCACCCGACCTCTACGGCCCCATCAAGCAGGCCTACTTCACGCCTTTCATACTGGTCTACGGCACGCGGGGCGGGCCGACGACGGCGCGCCGCCTTCTTCACCAGGCGCGCCGCCAGGCTTTCCGCTGGTGGAGAAGGGGCAACGGCTGCGTCGAGGTGGTGCCCGACACCCTGGTCACGGATCGCATCATCGACACATACAACCTCATCCTCTTCGGGGGTCCCGGCGAGAACGGCATCGTCGCCCGCATGGCGCGCCGCCTCCCTGTAAGAGCAGCCACGGGTCGCGGGGAAGGCGGAATCGAGATAGGCGCGCATCTCATCCGTGGGCGCGGCCTCGCCGCCGAGTTCGTCTATCCGAATCCTCTCAACCCGGAGAAGCTCGTCGTGGTGCATCTCGGCGCCGATGCGGCGGGACTCGCCCTGTCGGACTTCTTCAAGGTCATACACTCGGGCGCCGGCCTTCCCGACTACGTCATATTCGATGAGAGCGTCAGAACCAAAGGCTGGGCGGGCGTAGTGTGCGCGGGCTTCTTCGACGAGGAGTGGCGGCCGGACCCCGCCCTCATGTTCCTCGCGAGGTAGGCCGGACGACCAAGTCCAGCAGGGCACCGCAGAAAGTGCATCTGGGAGTCCTGAGGCTACACCGTCCCCACGTTGTCTTCCAGTCCGCCAAGAATCTGAAACTGCGCCAGAGGCCAGCGAGGCGCACAGCGGAAAGGGAGGCCCTTTGTCAGACTACGTTGAGACCTCGCACGCAGGACTGCCATCATGACCGCATCGGTATCCCCGGCTCGCAAACGTTGAGACGCGCCGCCGGCCGGGGTGGAGTCGTTCGTCGCGGTTGCCAGCGTCGGCCAGCCTCCTCACCTGACGATGATGATCTTCCTAGTCGCTTTGTCCACTCCAGCTTCGACCCTACAGAAATACATTCCCGGTGGAACCACCGCGTCATGAGAGCGGCCATCCCAAAAGATCCGATGTCTGCCTGCATCAAGGCGACCGTCGAGAACGTTCGCAACCGGCCTCCCAGCAACGTCATAGACCCTCACGCTCACTTGCGCCGGCAACGGCAGCTCCAGCAGTATGAGGCCCCCCCC
>JALGWA010000437.1 GCA_025774425.1 bacterium | reverse complement strand
GCCCACGCCTGAGATGACGTATCTGTCAACGCCTGACAGGAGCTTCATCGTCATGTAGCTCCCGGTCGCCATCCCGATACCGGCCAGGCCGATCAGGAACCCGATGTGCATGGTCGCCTCGGCGCCCAGGCCCTCGATGTTGGGAACGCCTATGACATAGGCGACGGTTCCGGCGATGATGACCAGCGGCGGCGCGAAGACGCCGAGACGGACTTTCGGGGAACGGAGTATTTCGCCCGCGCCGGCGGCGATCGACTTGAAGTAGGACGGCCGGTCCGCCCTCTCCCTCCGCTCGGCGGCGCGCCCCGGCCTTATGAGCGCCATCGCCGCAGCCGACCCGAGGGAGGCGAGGGCGTTGATGAAGATGGCCGTTCTCCAGCCCAGCTTGGTCGATATGACCCCGCCGACGGCGAAGCCGCATATGGCCGCCACGGTCGCGCCCGCCGTGAGAATGGAATTCGCCTTCAGGAGGCTGCGCTTGTCGACGATTTGCGGCACCACGGTGCAGCGGGCCGACACGTAGAGTATGTTCATTATGTAGAGGAAGGTGACTATGGCGTAATAGGTGCCGAGGGGGACGTCCGGCCGCAGGAAGAGGATGGAAAGCACGGCCAGGCCGCGCAGCAGATTGGCCGCCACGAGGACCTTTTTCTTGCTGACGCGGTCGACGAGGGCCCCGCCGAGCGGCGCGAACAGGAGGGAGGGGACGGTCATCGCCAGGGTGAGGTTGGCGAGCTCGAAGACGGACCCGCTGTCGGCGAAGCGCGAGGTTCTCACCGCGATGATCTCGATCAGGGCGATGTTGTTTATCCGGTCCCCGAATATCGAGGAGACCTGGCCTATGAAAAGGGCCTTGAAGGCGCCACCGAGGAGCCCCTTCCCGGCCGTTCCTGTTTTCTCCCCTCGGATTCCCTGCTGCGTTTCATCCACCTCCGGCGCCGCCTGCGTCCTCCAGAGCGTCTCGACAAGGGGATTCTACAATGCGGCCTCCGTCATTTCCACATGTCTCGCGCAGGGACGCGGGAAAACCTCCTCCGGGCCCGTCCAACAAGCTGCGCGGCCCGACGCGCGCGGCGCGGCCGGTGAACGCCAGGATCGGCAAGGAACAGCAAGCATTTGCGACTTGACAAGGCCCGGTGCAAGAGACTACTCTCCACGGGGGTGAGCGATGGCAAAAGAGAAAGTAGTGCGGTGCAGGGTGTCCAAGAACGGCGGCGGGCCCCCGGCCGAATCCGTGCGGTTCGTGCCCCTCGAGGTCTTCGACCTGTGGAAGCATCTCATGGTGACGCGTCACGGCTTCGAGATCGTGGAGGAGCAGGTCTCGCTGTGGTTCGACATCGACGGCGACCCCCATGTGTCGTATTCCGAGGCCGATTACGAGAAGGTGCTGAGGCTGAGCATGTGGGTGTATTCGGACAGGGACCGCATGTTCCGGAAGATCGTGCGATACTTCCCGGAGGCCGACTATGCCGAGATAAGGCCCGCCTTCCTGTCGCACTATGAGAAACCCCGCAACCACTCCCGTTTCGCCGCCCGCATAGAAGAGCGGAGGGGCGTCTGGGTCAAGGCCAAGGCCTAGTTCTGCAATTGCAATCTGCTTGAATCGTTGCCTACTGCAACACGCCTGGCGACCTCTCCCGCATTGCTTATTGCAAGCCCCGCCTGTCCCAGCAGGCACAAGTCTTTGGGGCGTCGTCCCGTGCGTCTTCTCACCCCGTGGTTGGCACGCATGTTGCTCGATTGTCGGGCGGACGAAGCGAATCGAGTGCTGACGGAGGGGGGTCAGGAAAGTGGTTCTGTTCAACTACTCAGGGAAGGAAATCAATGCCAAGGTCGTCTACTACGGCCCGGGCCTGAGTGGAAAGACCACGAACCTGGAGCATATCTACAACAAGATGGCGGCGCATCTCCGCGGGAAGATGGTCTCGATGAAGACCAAGACGGATCGCACGCTTTTCTTCGACTTTCTTCCCATAGAGGGCGGCGAGATCGCCGGGTTCGATGTGAGATTCCTGCTCTACACTGTGCCGGGCCAGGTTTACTACAACGCTACGCGGAAGCTCGTGTTGAAGGGCGCGGACGCAATAGTGTTCGTCGCCGACTCCCAGTCCGACGAGCTCCCGGCGAACAGGGAGAGCTTGAACAACCTCAG
>JALGWA010000436.1 GCA_025774425.1 bacterium | reverse complement strand
TTCTCATCTCGACACCACCACTGCTTTCTTGTCCATGTCGGTCGAACCGTCGGCGTACGCGACCTCGATCACGAAGACATAGACACCGTTCTTGACCTGCCTGCCGTCGGCGTCGGTGAGATCCCACTCGAGTTCGTTGAAGAGGCCGGGATGGTCCTCGGTGAGGCCGGCCACGTAACTCCCCTCGAGGCTGAACACGCGGACGACTATCCGCCTCGGCTCCCTGGCGACGTTTATCTCGATCACGGAATCCGCGGTGAACTCCTCGGGTACGTAGATGCCGGTCTCTTCGGTGTATTCCACTTGTGTCGTCTCCGACGGCGCGGACACGTTGCCCGCGAGGTCGCTCGAGACCGCGAAGATCGTGTTCGGTCCCAGGTCGAGCGTTATGACCGTTGACCATGTCCCGTCGGACTTGATCTTGGCATGTCTCTGGATTCCGCCGTTGACATACACCCTCACCGAGTCGAGGGCCGTTCCGGTTCCCTCGATTCCGACGTCGGGCGCCCCGACCTTCGCCGGAAGCGGCGAGATGACGGGGCGCTCGGGTGGGGTGGTGTCCACGAGCACCGACCTGAAGGTCGAGCCCCAATGGCCCACGCCGTCGAGCGCAACGCATTCGAGGAGGAACTCGTCCTCGATGCGCAGCGACTCCGGCCAGGCATAGCAGCACTCGTCGCGCGGATAGCCGTCGGGTGTCATGTAACCGGTTCCCGCATAGAAGCGCACCTTGAGCGAGTCCACGCCGTTCCGGTCGGCCGCCGTCACCCAGTAATCGGTCGGTATGTAGTCGAGGAAGCTCTCGGCCGGGCTTTCTATGCTTATCTCGGGCGGACTGACGTCGAGGTCCACCACGTAGGACGCCTCCATGGAGTTGCCGGCGGGGTCGCTCGAGCGGACGTGGAGGTCGTACTCGCCGTCGGCGTGGTCCCTGCCGTCCCACGAGCAGGAATAGGTCGAGTCCGCCGGCGCGAGGGAGTAGATGCAAAGCGTCTCGGGCGGGTCGCCGGCGCCGATGGCGACGGTCAGCAGGTCGCCCCCCTGGGCGTCGGTCACCGCCAGGTCGACCGTCAGCAACGAGTCTGCCAGAGGCAGATCGGGTGTGTACGGACTGGGATGGATGTGGGTCGAGAAGCGTGGAGGCGTTATGTCGAGCCTCACGCTCACGGCCAACGGAGGCGTCGTGTAGTACTCGTCGGCGGCGACGATGACGAAGTCGTATATGCCCTCGGGGGCGGGAGCCCCGCCGGTCTCCGTGCCGTCCCAGGTGAAGCCGACCGGACCCGTAGGATGGTCTTCGCCGTGCGCGAGGACGGCTACGGTGTCGGCGCCGGTGACGACGTCGACATAAATCCTCACGCTCTTGGCGTCGCTCGAAGTCGTGAAGCTCAAGTATGTGCTGTCGTTCACGCCGTCCCCGTTGGGCGAGAACGCCGAGGGACGTGCGGAGATTTCCGTGACCTCGACGAAGGCCCGGCCGGGGGACGGAAGCGCCAGGAGGGCGGCGAATACGGGCATCGCGAGGTGCTTCATGCGAGCAATTCTGCGGCGCGGCGGGACGCTTGTCAAGCACTTGTTGGGCTTGACTTTGGCCGCCCGGATTGCTAGAGTATGCCTGATGAAGAATCGTCTCACATGGGCCTTATTTTTTTGTGCTCTGGCTGTCGCGCCGCTTGCCGCCCGGGCCGGCGATGAGGGGCGGACATCCGTATTCGAGGGCGTGACGCTGACCGGCCTCGACGGGGCCGAGGTCGCGGTGGACAGCCTCCTCGACGGCGGCCCGCTCGTCATCAATTTCTGGGCGACATGGTGTTCTCCCTGCAGGTTGGAGATGCCGCAGCTCGAGAAGATATACCGCGAATTCGCGCCGAAGGGGGTTCAGTTCGCGGCGGTCTCCGTCGACAGGAAGAACCAGATCGCCAGGGTCAAGAGCTTCCTCGAGAAGCACAAGATGTCGGTTCCGGCGTACATCGACCTCGACGGCCGCCTGGCCAAGGGATTCAAGGTGAGGGCGATTCCCACGACCGTCGTCATCCGCCAGGATGGAAGCCTGTACCACAGGACCAAGGGCTATCGTCCCGGGGATGAGGTGCTTCTCAGGAAGTATCTGCAGAGTCTCGTCGAGCAAAGCGAGGGTGCGGCGGAGGAGCCCGCCGGGGATTAAGTTG
>JALGWA010000435.1 GCA_025774425.1 bacterium | reverse complement strand
TCTCGGAGATCGTCTGTTTGAGAAGCGCGACGACGTCTCTGATGAGGCCGTGCAGATCGACGGCTTCGCGGCGGCGCCGGCCGCGCCTGGCGAAGCCGAGAAGTTTGCGCGTCAGGTCGGCCGCGCGCTGGGCCGCCTTCTCGATGGTTCTCGCCGACTCGTGCACCGTCGTCCCGGGCTCGGCCGTCAGCCTGAGCATGTTGGCGTAGCCGAGAATGCCGGTCAGCATGTTGTTGAACTCATGCGCGACGCCGCCGGCGAGCTCCCCGATGGCCTGCATCTTGGCGCTTTGCCGGAGCTCGTCCTCCAGTCTCTTGCGTTCGGCGATGTCGCGGGTCACCCCGAGCATGTAGAGCGGAGTTCCGTCGGCGCCGTACATGACGGACACCGTGGACTCGGTGGGAACGGTGGACCCGTCCTTGCACGTGAGTTCCAACTCGACGGTCAAGGGTTCGAACGCGCCGCTCCGTATGTTGTCCCTCTGGCTCTCCAGCAAGCTCATCGCTCTGTCGAACGACTCGGGAGCGAGCGTGTCGGGCAGGTCCCTCCGGGTGACCTCCTCGGGCGTGAACCCCACGAGATTTCGTACCGACGGGCTGACGTAGCGCACGCCCTTGAGGTCGATGTCCACGGTCCAGATGACATCGGAGATATTCTCCGCGAGGAGCCTGTACTGCCGCTCGCTCTCCCTCAATGCCTCCTCCGCGGTGAAGCGCACCAGCAGGCCTCCGACCTGAGCCGCGATCGCCTCGAGCATGTTGCGGGCGACCTGCGGAATCTCCGAGTGGGTGTGGGAAGCGACGTTGAGCGCCGCTATCACCCTGCCGTCGTGTTTCATCGGGATGACGCCGAGGGCCTGGAGCCCTTCCCGGGAGTGGATGTCCCCGTCGAGCATATTGATCTCCGAATAGGCCGCATATACGGGCTCACCGGCCAGGACGACCCGGGCGTTGGGGCTGTCCTGCGTGAAATGCGATACGCAGGCGATGAACTCGTCGGAGAGCCCCCTGTGGGCCAACAGGTCGACGTCGCCGCTTACGGGGTCCACCCGGTAGACTCCCCCGCAGTCAATACCCTCTATCCGGCACACCGCCTCGAGCAGGTAGTCGAGGGCGCGGGCGAGGTCGGTGGTAGACCCGATGGCGCAGCCTATGTCGTATTGGATGCGAAGCAGGTTCTCGGCCCGCTTGCGCTCCGTGACATCCCTGGCGATGCCGAGAACGCGCACGACTCCGCCCTCGGCGTCCCTGATCGGGGTCAGGGACGTGTTGAACCACCTGTCGCTCATGCGGGTGGGTTCGAGCGAATCATGCCTCGTGAGGGGCTCGCCGGTCTCGAAGACGCGCAGCACGGCGCCGTGATGGTCCGCCGCGACGGCCTCGGGGAATACGTCGCGGAGATTGCAGCCGACCAGGTCCCGGCCGTCACGGCCCATATACGCGCCCGCAGCCGGGTTGGCCGAGACGTAGTTCCCGTCCCGGTCCAAAGTGAAGATGGGGTCCTCGGCGGCCTCGATGAGCGCGCTCCACTCGCGCTCGCTCTGGCGGAGGGCCTCTTCGGCCCGCTTGCGGGCGCCGATGTCGATGATCAAGCCGTCCCAGACGAGCCCCGCGGGCGTGACCCGCGGCCGCGCGATGTCCCGGACCCATCGCACCTGCCCCGTCGCCGTAACCAGCCGGAACTCCAGGTCGACCGGCGACGGGTCATCCCAGGCCGACCGGATCGCTTTCTCGACGATCGCGCGGTCGTCCTCGTGTACGAAGGTCAGAGGGTCCCTGCGCGAACCGTCGGCTTCGCCCCCGTTCAGCCAGACGAGGTCGTGGGCGTCAGGGCCCAGGTAGTCCACGCTGATGCCGCCGTCGCGGCCGACGGTGACACGATAGACCAACCCGGGGAGGTTCGATCCCAGGGCCTTTATGATGCCCTCGGCCCCGCCCGCGGCCTCGTGCGCCGTCGCCCTCTCGATCGCGCCCGCGAAGGCGCTCCCGGCCACGGCCAAGGGCGACATGCACCGGCCGGGGAGCGAGAGCTCCCGGTCGACCGAGTCGAAGGCCATGAAGCCGGCCAGGGCGCCTGCCCGGCCGAAGGGCACGAGGATACTCGAGCGCACGCCGCAAACCTCGAGGTGGCGCTTCTCGCGCTCTCCCTCCCCCGGAATGTCTTCCACC
>JALGWA010000434.1 GCA_025774425.1 bacterium | reverse complement strand
TCGGTCTGTTCGGGACGGTGTGGGGCGTCATGAACTCCTTCATGAGCATGGGGGCGGCCGGCTCGACCAGCCTGACGGTCGTCGGGTCGGGCATCGCAGAGGCGCTTATCACCACTGTCTTCGGCCTGGGCGCGGCCATTCCCGCTCTCGTCATCTACAACTACTTCGTGGCGCGCATCCGCCGTGAAGCCTCTCTGATGGAGTCGTTCATCTCTCGCGTGTCGAACCGCGCGGAAAGGGAGATCCAGAGTGAAATTGAACGAGAAGAAGTTGCTCTCTGAGATAAATGTCACGTCCCTGGTCGACGTAACCCTCGTTCTCCTCATCATCTTCATGATCACGTCGCCGCTGATGCAGATGGGGATAGAGGTCAACCTTCCCAAGGCGTCCGCCAAACCCATGGACAGGAAGGAAACCCTCAACATCACCATCCGCAAGGACGGCATGCTTTCCATCGCAGGCGAGGTCGTGCCCCTGGCGGCCCTGGGCCGGAGCCTCGAGAGCGCCAAGGCCGGCGGGGTCAAAGGCGTTCTCATACGGGCGGACCGCCAGGTCCCCTACGGCGCCGTCGTCAAGGTGCTGGACGCGGCGAGGAAGCAGGGGATAGTCGAAGTGGGCCTCGTGACGGAACTCGACGAGGAGGCCGGGAGACGTTGAGATCGTCCCTGCTGACCTCCCTCATCGCTCACGCCGTGTTTCTCGGTGCCGTCGTCCTGCCGGCGCTCTGGACGGAAGGGACGGTGACGACCGAGGTCATGAACGTCAAGCTGATCGCGGAGGAAAAGCGGAGGGCCGAGGTCAAGGCCGCACCCAAGGCGCCGGAACCCGCCAAGAAGGCCAAACCCGTGAAGAAGACGCCGGAGCCGGTCAAGAAGACCGAGCCCAAGATGACCTACAAGCCCAAGAAGAAGACGACGAGGAAGACGGAGAAGACGACCACCGCCCCCAAGAAGGCCGACAAACGGCCCGCGAAGAAGTCGCCGGGCCCGGCGGGCGCATCGAGCGTCAGGGTCGATTCCCCCGATTTCCGCTTCGCCTACTATCTCGAGATCATCAGGGAGCGCGCCGGCTCGAACTGGGACCCGCCTCCGATCTCCGGTCCCGGCGGCGCGACTTCGTGCGTCATATACTTCAGGATCTCGAGGTCGGGCGCCGTAGCCGACGCCAAGATCGAGAAGAGATCCGGTCATGACCTTTTCGACAAGGCGGCCCTGAGGGCGGTCAAACTTTGCGATCCGCTGCCGCCTCTGCCGGCGGGCTTCAAGAGCAAATCGTTGGGAGTGCACTTTGAATTCGAACAGATTTCCGAGCAGCCCTGACGCCGACGGCGGGGCGGCGGGATCCGGCTTAGGCCGGCGGGCCGGGAGGCCCGGGCGCGTGTGCGCCCGGTTCGCCTTCTTCGCCTGGGCCCTCGCCCTCGCGGCGACCCTCGCGGCCCGCCCCTGCCTCGGTCGGACCGACGTTCACCTCAAGATCACGTCCGACTCGTTCGCCCGGATAAAGGTCGCGCTGGCCGAACCGGACAAGCGGCCGGCGGGAGAGGCCCGGGAGAAATACGAGACCTATATCGAGACGCTGGAGAAGGACCTCGAGATGACGGGCTACTTCGAGATCGTGGACGCCGACAAGGGCGATCCCCACGCCGTCGTCGAGTCGAAGATCGGGCTGGACGGGGGCGACGTCACCGCGGGGGTCAACGTAGCCGACTTCGCCTCCGGGGCGTCCGTCTTCAACCGGAGGTACCGTGAAGTCGCGGACGAGGTCTTCCGGCTCGCCCACACCGTGGCCGACGACATCGTCTACGCCTTGACGGGCAGGCAAGGCATCGCCAACACGAGGATCGCGTTCGTCGCGGGTGAGAAGGGTCGATCGCATCTCTACATCGTGGACATCGACGGCAGGAATCTCCGCAGGCTTACCGACACGCCGGGCATCGTGGTCGGCCCGGCGTGGTCGCCGGACGGCGCGAGCATCGCCTACCTCTCCTACGAAGACGGCACGCCGGCCGTCTACATAGTCAACGTCATGACCATGGCGAAGACCAAGTTCTCCTCTTTCGAGGGCTTGAACTCGTCGCCGGCCTGGTCGCCCGACGGCGCGAGCATCGCGCTCACCTTGAGCAGGGACGGAAACCCGGAGATCTACATAATCTCCCTGGACGGCGCGACA
>JALGWA010000433.1 GCA_025774425.1 bacterium | reverse complement strand
ATGACGATGACGGTGTTCCCCTTGTCCACCAGGCGCCCGAGAACACGCAGCAGCATATTGACATCCTCGAAGTGAAGCCCCGTGGTCGGCTCGTCCAGGATGTAGAGAGTCCTTCCGGTGCTGACGCGTGAGAGTTCGCTGGCGAGTTTTATCCTCTGGGCTTCACCCCCGGAGAGGGTGGTGGCTTGCTGTCCGAGGCGGATGTACCCGAGGCCCACGTCCCTGAGAGTCTCGAGTTTGCGTTTCAGGACGGGGATATTTTCGAAGATCTCGAGCGCTTCCTCGCAGGTGAGGTCGAGCACGTCCGATATGGTGAGACCCTTGAAGCGGATGTCGAGGGTCTCGCGGTTGTACCTCCTGCCCTTGCACTCCTCGCACGGCACGTACACGTCCGGCAGAAAGTGCATCTCGATCTTGATTATGCCGGCTCCCTCGCACCGTTCGCATCGTCCGCCCTTGACGTTGAACGAGAAACGCCCCGGTTTGTACCCGCGCGCCCTCGCCTCCGGGAGCTTGCTGAATAGTTCCCTCAACGGTGTGAAGAGCCCCGTGTAGGTGGCGGGATTCGACCGCGGTGTCCTCCCGATTGGGGACTGGTCGATGTTGATGACCTTGTCGAGGTGTTCGAGGCCCGTGATTTTCTTGTAGGGAAGCGGGTCCAGGTTGGCCCGCATGAGTTTGCGGGCGATTGCGGGATACAGGGTCATGTTTATGAGGGTCGATTTTCCCGAACCGGAGACACCGGTTATGCAGATGAACTTGCCGAGCGGAATCTTCACCGTGAGGGATTTGAGGTTGTTCCCGGCGGCGCCGCTGATCGTCAGAAACCTGCCGTTGCCGGAACGGCGTTCGGGCGGGGTTTCGATTCTCTTCCTTTCCGAGAGGTAGAGACCGGTCAGTGAGCCGGAAGCCGCGATTTTCTCCGGCGGGCCCTCCGCCACTATGTTCCCGCCGTGAATCCCGGCCCCGGGGCCGAGGTCGATGATGTAGTCGGCGCACTTCATGGTCTCGCGGTCGTGCTCCACGACGAGAACGGTGTTGCCGAGGTCCCTCAGGGCTGTGAGCGTGTTCAGGAGACGCCTGTTGTCCCGCTGGTGGAGTCCGATGGACGGCTCGTCGAGGATGTAAAGCACGCCGACGAGCTGGCTTCCTATCTGGGTCGCCAGCCGGATCCTCTGGGCCTCGCCGCCCGAGAGGGTCCCCGTCGTCCGGTGGAGTGTGAGGTAATCCAGACCCACGTTGTTCATGAAACGGAGCCGCTGCCTGATTTCCTTCAGAATCTGCCGGGCGATCCGCTCCTCGTTTTCGCTCAGCCGCAGCGATTCGAAGTAGCGGAGCGCCTCGCCCACGGGCATCTTCGTGGTTTCATAGATGTTCTTGCCCTTGAATGTCACCGCCAGGGCTTCCTTTTTCAGGCGGGAGCCGCCGCACTCGCGGCACGGCACCGCTTTCATGAAACCCTCGATCCATGTCCTGACGGCCTGGGATTCCGTCTGGCGGTATCTTCTCTCGAGGTTGGGTATGACGCCCTCGAACGGGGCGAACGTCTCCCACCTCATCCTCTTGTTCCCGCCCGTGATACGGACCTTCGTGCTCCCGGAGCCGTACAGCACTATCTTCTGGAATTTCCTCGAGAGTTTTCCGAACGGTTTGGTGATGTCCTCGCCGAGCCTGTCGGCGAGGTTGAATATCTGCCTGAAATGCCAGTGCCCCCGTGGAGTCCCCAGCGGCTTTATGGCGCCCTCCATTATGGACATGGAGGGGTCCGGTATCACCTTCTCCGGGTCGATCTCGAGAATCGTACCGAGGCCGGAACACGCCGGGCAGGCTCCGTAAGGACTGTTGAAGCTGAACAGCCGGGGCTCGATTTCCTCCAGGCTTATGCCGCATTCGTGGCACGCGAAGTGCTCGCTGAACAGCCTGTCCTCGCCGCCGGGGACGTTGACGATGACGAGTCCCTCCGCCAGTTTCAGGGCGGTTTCCACCGAGTCCGTCAGTCTCGTCCGGATTCTGTCGGAAACCACGAGACGGTCCACGACGACCTCTATGTTGTGCTTCACATACTTGTCGAGGGTGATGTCCTCGTCGAGACTCCTGATTTCGCCGTCCACCCGCATCCTGATGTAACCGTCCGACCGGGCACGCTTGAAGACCTCCCGGTATTCCCCTT
>JALGWA010000432.1 GCA_025774425.1 bacterium | reverse complement strand
AGTCCCTTCCTTGCGATGCGATAGGGCATGTGGCGCGCGCCGTTGGCCTCGAGAGCGGCGATGACCGCGTCGCGGTTCTCCGGTTCGACGTAGCTTATCATGCACCCGCCGCCGCCCGCGCCGCACAGCTTGTTGGCGAGCGCGCCGGCCCGCTCGGCGGCGGCGATGATCCTCTCGACGTCGGGGTTGGTGACGCCCGGCGCGCAGCGCTTCCTGTTTTCCCACTCCTGGCGTAGCAGTTCGACGAAGCGCTCCTCCGGGGCTCCCTCGCGGAGGCATTCGCACATCTCGAAACCGGTCTTCTGGATTCCCCGCAGGATCTCGCGCGTGTCGCCGACGTCGTCTATGTAGCCCTTGACGAGGTCCCAGTTGGTGGCGCCGGAGAAGCGCGGCTGGCCGGTGAACGAGAGGACGATGCGCTCGTTGAGTTCGTCCGCCCGTTTCTCGCTGATGGGCAGGCGCTCGTTGCGGCAACCGGCTATCTCCGACCATATGGCGTTGAACCAGCCGTAGTAGGCGGCGAAGTAGTCCTGCTTGCCCGTGGGCACGCGCAGGCTCTGCGCCTCGATGTTCGCGCCGAAGTCTATCATCCGCTCGGCCGTGTAGTTCGTCTTGTTCAGCACGTTCAACGCGCCGCTGAGCGAGATCAGCAGCGACGACGACGTGCCGAGGCCGGAGCCCTTCGGTATGTCGACGCTGGTGGTCACGTTCAGGCCGGTGGCGGGCCTGTAGAACTTGATGATCCGCGCCAGGAACCCCAGCTCGCCGTTCACGTCGAGCGAGTCCACGTCCTTCGCCGACTCGGTGACGCCGAGGTCCTTCGAGTGGAGATGTATCTCCCCGTCGTCCCTCGTCTCGAGGCGGACCCCGGTGCGGATGTCGATGGCCATGTTCACGGTAACGCCGCCCCCCTCGAAGAGGTAGAGCGGATGCACGTCGAACGCCCCGCCGGCCAGGTCGATCCGGACTGGCGCCGTCGCTTCGATGATCATGGTCGGGTCCCCCTGAAGAGTGCACGACGCGTGCCCCGAGAGGCCGGGCACGACGCGCGGCCTGCGGAGGGCAGTGACGCGGGATGTGCCTTCGGCTCGGGGCGCACCTGCTTCACACTCCGGCTTCTCGGACGAGCCTGTCGGATATTCCGGCGAAGTAGGCTCGGGCCGCCTTTACGGGTTCGCTGTCGTACTTCAACCGCGCGAGCGTCTCGTAGAAGGAGCTGTCCGTTTCGGCCTTTTCCTGCGCGACCTTGTCGAGCTCGGCGTTGAAGGCAGCGGTGGCCTGTTCCAGGTCGCCTGTATCCTTCAAGGCGGACTGCATGAGGGGCTTGATCTTCTCGTTCCAGCGGGCGGCGATGGCCTTGTTCTTCTCGAGGCTGTCGGGTCGCGAGTTGGCGTCGCTGGCGAGGAGATACTTCGCGATGTTGTCGCCGTAGGCCTCGAGGGCGGCCATGTACTTCTCCACCTTGTCGGCGAAGGCCTCGAGGAGCCGCACCGAGAACGAGTCGAGGCCGTTTCGCTTCGCCCAGCCGATCCGCAGGTCGCACCACCTGCGGAAGGCGACGGTCGTGGCCATCTGTACGACGAGTATCCTGTATTTGGGGGTCATGTCCTTGAGGACGCGCGCCCTGGCGACGTCGTTGACGACGGTCTTCTCGAGGTTTCCGCCGCCGATGAGCTTGTCCTCGCCGTATATGCCGGGATTCACTCTCGTCTTGGCGGCGACGATGCTGCCCAGGCCGATGACGACCGGCGCGATGATGCTGGTGTGGCCGCCGATGAAGGCGTAGCGGGTCGGGGCGCCGTCGCAGGCGAGGAAGGGCGACTCGATCGAGCCCACCACCGTGGAGGGCTTGATGAGGGCGCCGACGGTGGCGCCGAAGGGGAGGAAGTTGAAGTTGATCGTGCCGGAGCCGACCTCCGAGCCGACCTCGAGCCGCGGGCTGGTGCCGCCCAGCATGAGGACGTTGCAGAAGTTGATCAAGGAGCCGAGGGTCGTCTTGTAGCCGAGGATGGACGTCTTGGTGTCGCAGTTGTGCGCGCTGTTCGAGCCTTCCTCCCACGCGCTGTGGCCCCGTATCCTGGCCCAGCCCACGGTGGAGCAGCCGGCCCCGTATCCTGGCCCAGCCCACGGTGGAGCAGCCGTCGAGCAGCACGGAGTCGGCATATTCCCCGGCTGCGAGGCTGCATTTGCGGCCTATGCGGCTGTTCTTCACCACGGCGGACCCCTGGATCTCCGTGCCGGCGCCGATCATCGTGTCCGCGCCGAGTATCTTCACCGCCGGGCCGATCACGGCGCCCGGCTCGATGTTCTCCAGGACGACCTCCTGCCCGACGACGACCGATTCGGGAGCCTGGACCATCACGCCCCTGTTCATCAGTTCCGTCACACGGCTGCGATTGGCGACCTCTGCGTCATCCGTCATGGTTTTTCCCTCCGCA
>JALGWA010000431.1 GCA_025774425.1 bacterium | reverse complement strand
GACCTCGAACATCTGCTCTTCCGGAAACTGGAACGCGAGCTGGACGCGCGAGCGGTCGAAGTCCGAAGATGCCAGGTCCACGCCGTCCACGCGCACGACACCCGAGTCCGGAGTGATCACACCTGCGATCGCCAGGCCCAGCGTGGTCTTGCCCGACCCGTTCGGCCCCAGCACGACATGCACCCCGCCCTCCTCCAGCACCATATTCACGCAACTCAGCACGGGCCCCTCGGGATACGAAACAGTCATGTCGCGGACTTCTATGGCCAACTCTCACCCGTCTCCCTTCGCGCCGGGCCGGCCGGCGCCGGCCAGCGCCTCGGTCAGGCACTCCGGCGTCAGACTCGGGCACCGCCCGGGGACATGCGCCAGGCGCCGGGCTCCCGCCTGGATCTCCGCCGCGAGGAGGGCCATGCCGTGGAGCGGCAGGCCGGCCCCGCGCATATACCGCAGAAGGCCCTCGCCTGCGCCCTTGAAATCGACCCGCCCCTCACGGAGGAACATGATCTCCTCGCACTGCCATACATCCTCGAGCCTCATGGAAATGACCAGCGCGCCGGCCCCCGTCTCGGCGAGCAATGCGTCGAGGGCGACGAGCAGAGTCCGCCGCGCCGAGGGGTCGAGCAGCGCCGTCGGCTCGTCCAGCACGATGTATGCGGGTCGCATCGTGAACACCGACGCCACCGAGACGAGCTGTTTCTCGCCCGCCGAGAGAAGGTGGCAGGGACGCTTGCCGAGATGCGCTATGCCGAACAGGTCGAGGGCGTCGGCGACCCTGCGCCTGACCTCAGCCGGCTCGAGGCCGAGATTCCTCGGCCCGAAGCCGACCTCCCGCTCGACGGTGGTTTCGATCATCTGCCGTTCCGGGTCCTGGAACACGAGTCCCACCCGGCGGCGCACCTCGTAGATCGTCCCGCGGTCGGCCGTGTCGAGGCCGTCGACCACCACCCTTCCGGCCGTCGGCGCCTGGAGACCGCACAGCAGTCTCGCCAGCGTCGTCTTGCCGCTTCCGTTCTCCCCCACCAGGCCGACCCTGGCGCCCCGGTCGAGGCTGAAATCCACTCCGCGCAGAACATCGCGCCCGGCCGGATACGCGTATCCCAGTCCGCTCACTTCTATCATGCAGGACTACTCCGCGGTGAGGCCGTCGAGGCGCAGGCGGGCTTCCTCCGCCCACACCGAATCGTCGTCGAGCTCCAGGTACCTCCGCCACTCCGCTATCGCGTCTCTCTTCCTTCCCAGTTGCTCGAGCGTGAGCGCTACCGCATACTGCGCCTCGGCGTAGCCCGGATCGAGGTCTCTCGCCCGGCGGAACTCCCCGAGGGCTTCCTTCTTCCTGTCCTTCTCCTTGAGGACAATGCCCAGGCTGTAATGATAGCCCGCCTCCATGGGGTAACTCTCGATCAGCTTCTCCAGTATGCCCTCGGCCTGCTCGAGCTTGCCCAGGCCGGTGTAGGTCACGGCGAGATTGTACCAGGCGTCCGAGTTGGAGGGGTCCGCATCCACCGCCCGCTCCAGGTAGGGCCGCGCATCCTCGTACTGGCCGGTCTGCGCAAGGACGGTTCCCTTGTTGTACAGTATATCGGCCTCGTGCGTACGCGCGATCTTCTCGAGCGCGCTCTTGTCGAACGGGACGAGAAGCGTCGTGCCGGGCTTGAGTCCGACGAAAGGGTCCACCCCGTTGTAGTCACCGAGCGCCTTCGCGAGCCGAGCGTCGCCGTAGTATTCCTCGGCGATCTCCTCCAGGGTCTCCCCCTTCTGGACCATGTGCGTGTAGCCCTCCCTGCCGACGACGACCTGGTATTTCTTCTTGCCGCAGGAGGGCGTCAGGACGAGAACCACGACCAGGACGACGAGGACCCGGCTAGGGAGAGCGGTCTTCAATGTCTTGGGATGCACTCTTGGCCTCCTCGATCACGTCCCGGACGGGGATGCCCAACGACTCCGCAAGATGCAGACAGTCTTCGTATTCCGGAACACGCTTCTCGCCCGATGGGAGACTGAACACCTTGACTCTCACTTTGCCGTATCTGGTTTCGACTTCCACGAACCTGCGCTCGAGTTTGAGGCGCCCGACCTCATGCATCCTCACCCCCGCCGTAGTCGTCTCGCGGAAGATGCAGTCCCCAATCCTGCTCACGGCCTCCCCCGGGCAGAGAACGCTCAGCACGAAGCCCGGCCTCCCCTTCTTCATG
>JALGWA010000430.1 GCA_025774425.1 bacterium | reverse complement strand
AATCTCCGCATAGCCCATCCGCCGCTGCAAGGCATTCTTGGCCGTCAGCGCCGTCACATCGGGGATCTTGAGCCGAACGAGTAGAGCGATCTTAACCATGACGGCCTCCTAACCACAGAGACACGGAGAACACACAGAACGGCCGGATTGGGTCAAAGGACGAGACACTTCACACCGTCCCGCAGGACCGGCACATTGAAGTTGACCAACAGCCCGACCTTGGCACCCGTCAGCCGAAAGGCACGCCAGGACTAGAGCCTCGTGTACCGCGGCATTGGTCTCGATGGCCTTGACCTCGACAACGACGCGACCGTCCACCAGCAGATCAACACGAGAGCCGCAGTCAAGTCTCCATCCATTGTGCTCCAGTGGCAGCGGCTTCTGGCGGTCGTGGGAGATCCCCCGGAGTCTCAGCTCATGATACAGGCAGTCCTCGGAGGCTGATTCGAGTAGCCCCGGGGCCGGATAGCGGTGAACCTCCATAGCCCCGCCGATGATCTCCGCCGTCAGCTTCTCCTCGTAGAGCTTGCTTTCCGGGCCGTTCTCCGTCACCTTGTTTCCTCTCCGTGTTGTGCCTGTCCCCGTGGTTAGAGCCTGTCACTCGCGCAGATCTACCCGTGCGTGAGCCGGAGGCTCAACGTTCGCTCGACAGCACGAACACCGGGTCCCACGTCACCGTCAGCGTCCGCCGGGCGGCGACGGGGCGCCCGAAGAGGTCCTCGACCCGGTCCCCTTCCCGAAGCGGGAACCGGATGCTCTGCCCCTGCTCGGCCGCGAACAGGACGGTCACCAAGCGAACGTCGTCGGCATAGACCGTGCGCCAGAGCCCGTCGGGGGTGACCTCCTGCTCCAGCAGCTTGCGGCCATTCAGCGCGGCGATGAGGTGGGCGTAGGCGACATAGGCCGGCTTGGGTGCCGACAGGTAGTCGTGGTGGTGCACCAGGCCGAAGTTGTGCTCGTTGTAGGTCAGGTTGTGGCCGTCGTCCTTGAAGTCATACCAGAAGACCTTGTGGGCGCCGCTGGTGAGGGCGATAACCATCATCCGGACGAGACAGCGGGCCTGGTGCAGGAAGCTGCTGCCCCGAGCGTCCATCTGCGTGGGCCAACCAATCTCGGTGATCCACAGAGGCACGGGCTTACCGGCCGCGGCCTCGGCCGTGGCGGCGGCCTGGCGGAGGTGGTCGCGGAGCCACTGGCCGGGGAGCTGCGGGTAGTGGTAGGGGTGGATGGAGAAGGCGTCCATCGCCGCCCCGGCGCCGCCGGACATCATCGAGGGCAGGTTCTCGCCGCCCCACTCGCCGCCGATGCCGACCACGACGGCGTCCGGCTCCACCGCACGGATCGCGGCGGCGGCCTTGAGGAACAGCGGCGCGTACTGCTCGGCCTTCCCCCGGCGCCCCCCCATGCCACAGCCGCCACACCACTCGTTCCAGACCTCGATGTAGCGCAGGCGAGGCTCCAGGCCGGTCATCAAGGCCCGGGCATAGCGCGCGAAGCCCGCCCGGGCCTCCGGTGAGACGGGGAACCCGCCGTCGTTGTAGAACCGGTTGGCGTAGTCGGCGATGATGAGCGGTTCCAGGCCCAGCCGCGCGCCCTCCGCGATGTAGGCGGCACGAGCGGGCGGGATGCTGAGTTGGTCGCGCTCTGGCTCTACGGAACCCCAGGAGATTTCGTCACGGTAGAACTTGATGCCGGCCCGGGCGATGACGGGCATGCCGCGGAGCGGCCAGGCCTGGCCGAAGTGGGTCGAAACGCCGAAGGGGCTGTCCTTCGGCATGGAGTTGACCCGGGGCAGGACCGCGAAGCGGAAGTCGGCCCAGGGTGCATCCAGGTCGTCCTCCCGTCCGGCCGGACGGAGACGCAGGTCGTAGGCTCCCGGGCTTTCGGGCGTGATGGTCAAGGGCACGGGCTGCTGATCCCGGAGCTCGACGGCCGCCCGCCGGACAACCGCGCCGAAGGGGTCCACGAGCTGGGCGGACACCTTGAGCGGCAGGGACACGGACCGGTCAGCCGGATCAGGGGCGACCGCGAGCTCCACGGACTGCCTGCGCTCGTACACCAGGAGGTCCCGCTCCTTCGGGAGGAAGACCTTCAGCCCGTGGGGCTCCAGGCGCTCGGGGATGCGCCGATAGGCGCCCAGCTCGGCGATGGTCAGGTCGCCCTTGGCCCTGTAGCCTCTGCCCAGCTTGTCGAAGAGGATCGAGGCC
>JALGWA010000429.1 GCA_025774425.1 bacterium | reverse complement strand
GTGGCGAAGAGCGTATCCGCCCCCTGGCAGATCATCGCGAGCCGTTCGAGCCCCATGCCCGTATCGACACCCCTGCGCTCGAGGCGAGCTCACGCGTGATCTCGACGGGGAACCCGTAGGTGTCGTAGAGCTTGAACACGGTTTCCCCGGGCACCTCCCCGCCGCCGCCCCGCACGATCTCGTCAAGCGCCTCGCTCAAGATGTTCATGCCCCTCTCAAGTGTGCCCTGGAAGCGCTCCTCGTCGGACTTTATGACGATCGCGATCTGCTCGCGCTTCTCATCGAGCTCGGGGTATGCGTCCCGCATCACATCGATGACCCTGCCCGCGACCTTGTAGAGGAAGGGCTTGTCCACGCCGAGATTGAGGGCTCTGACGACCGCCCTCCTCAGGATCCTCCTTATGACATAGCCCCTGCCCTCGTTCGAAGGAAGGGCGCCCTCGGATATCGCGAAGCACAGCGCCCGCGCGTGGTCCGCGATCACCCGGACGCCGACCTCGTCGGCCTCGCCGCGGTCGCCGAAGTCGACCTCGTCCTTTATGAATCCGACGATGGGCCTGAAGACATCCGTGGCGAAGAGCGTATCCGCCCCCTGGCAGATCATCGCGAGCCGTTCGAGCCCCATGCCCGTATCGACACCCCTGCGCTCGAGGGGCCGGCGTTCGCCGTCGGTGTCCTGGTAGAACTGCGGAAACACCAGGTTCCACACCTCGATGTACCTGCCGCAGTCGCAGGCCGGGTCGCACTCGACCCTGCCGCAGCCGGCCTCCGGGCCGAAGTCGTCGTGAACCTCCGAGCAGGGGCCGCAGGGGCCGCTCGCTCCCGCCGGCCCCCAGAAGTTCCCCTCGTCTCCCCGCCTGTAGCTTCTCTCTTCCCCGATGCCCGCGGTCTCACGCCAGATCCCGGCGCTCTCCTCGTCGTCGACATGCACGGAAACCACCAGGCGTTCGGCGGGGATCCCGACGACATCGGTGAGGAAATCCCACGCCCACTCGACGGCCTCCCGCTTGAAGTAGTCGCCGAAGGAGAAATTGCCGAGCATCTCGAAGAAGGTGTGGTGCTTGATAGTACGCCCGACCTCTTCGAGATCCGTAGCCCGCAGGCACTTCTGCACCGAGGCCGCGCGCGTGAAGGGGATCTCGCCCTTGGACGCATAGAACTGCTTGAACTGCACCATTCCCGCGACGTTGAAGAGCAGGGTCGGGTCGCCCTCGGGAACGAGCGACGCGCTCGGCACGACCGTGTGCCCGCGCTCGCGGAAGTAATCGAGAAACAGCCGCCTCAGCTCATCCGTGGTCATTGTCCTCTTCTCCGCTGTATGGCTGCGTCACCGACTTCGCGGCCTCTGCGGCGATGTCGGAAGTAAATCCACTCCTCAGGAGATACGTATATATGCGGCGCTTCCTGGTTTCAAGAGGAAGGTCTCCCAGCCTCGCGGCGCGGCGCCGCGCCGTACGCTCGGCGACGGCGACCTCGCCCGCACGGTCGAAGGCCTTCTCGAGCTCCTCCTCGACAATCTCCCGGCTTATGCCCTTGGAATAGAGCTCGGAGGCGATGCGGCGCTTCCCGAAGCCCTTCTTCTCCGTCCGTTCCCGGACCCAGAGGCGGGCGAACAGGCGGTCGTCCAGCAGCCCGGCGGCCTCGAGGCCGGCGAGCGTCTCGTCTATCGCCTCCGCGCCGTGGTTGCGCCTCGCGAGGTCGCGACGGAGCTCGCCGGTCGCCCTGGGCCTGACCCTGAGCAACCTGAGTGCGGCCTTCCTCGCGGCGGCGACGGCATAGGCCTTCTCTAGGCCCGGGATTTCCTCCGCCCCCAGCGTCCTGCCGGCTTCGAGACCGAAGCGCAAGACCTGTTCGGCGGTCACCCTGAAACCGTAACCGTCGGAGAGCTCGACTACGTACTCCCCCTTCCGCGGTACCTTGGAGAGCCTGACAATCGAGAGCGCGAGATCTCGACCGGCGCCGTCACGCTTCATTTGCCTGGGGGATGGGCATCTCGAGCGCTTCCCTGATTCTCTGCTCGAGCCGGCCGGCGATGTCCGGATTCTCCTCGAGATACTTCCTCGAGTTGTCCCTGCCCTGGCCGAGCCGCTCCTTGTCGAAGGAGTACCAGGTCCCCGTCCTCTCTATGATGTCGTAAGCGAGCCCGAGGTCGAGGAGTTCGCCTTCCCTCGAGATGCCGTGCCCGTAGAGGAGATCGAATTCGGCCCCCCTG
>JALGWA010000014.1 GCA_025774425.1 bacterium | reverse complement strand
AGTTCGAAGCAGGTGACGAGGTCGAAGACCCCCTCGAGTGCGAGTCGCCGGGAGTCCATCACCCTGTAGGCCAGATTCGGCAGCTCGTACCGCCCCGCGGCGAACTCCACCGCCTCGCTCGCGATGTCTATCCCGACGGCCTCCCTGGCGCCCGACGCCGCGAGGAGATGCGTACCGTATCCGCACCCGCACCCGACGTCGAGGACCCGCCTCCCGCGGGCGAACCTGGCGGCGAACGAGTAACGGCTCATGTGCTCCACGTAGAGCTCTTCCAGGCCGTCGGCGCCGGGTACGAATCTCTCTCCTGTGAACTCCATTCCTTCAGGTCTCCTGTTCGGGCTCCTCCTTCGTCCCGGCCCTTTACGCGGAATGGGCTACGGCAACCCTGTATGCAGAGAAGGTTGGCGAGATCCAAGGCTCATCGCGGAGTCACGTACGTCGACCACGTTTCCCACATCAGCGACCTGGCTCGCCAACCGTTCATGTTCCAAGCAATACCTCTTCCCGCGCGAGCGCCACCTCTTGCATGACCGCCGAGAACACCTCCCCGGCGTCGATCAGGTCCATGCAACTGGGCTTCCTCCCGCAGACCTGTTTGTAGCAGCATATGCAGTCGATATCGGGCAGGACCTTCCGGCCCAGACCGTACAAGTCGACTTCCCACGGTGAAGTCGGCCCGAAGATCGCGACGACCCTCTTGTTGAGGCCCAGCGCGACGTGAAGCGCGAGCGTGTCCCCGGTGAGCACGACGTCGCAGAGATCGACCTCCCTGACGAAGTCGCGGAGGTCGTCCTGACAGCCGTTCGCCACGCGGGAGCCGAAATGGGCCTTGATTCTCGCGTTCCTCTCGCGCTCCTCCGGACCGCCGAGCAGGAGCACCCCCGCCTCGGTCTCGCTGAGCAACATGTCGATCACCTCGACGAAGCCGTCGAGCCGCCACTTCTTGTGCTGCCATCTGGCGCCCGCGCCGGTGTTGATCCCCACGATCGGTGTTTCCCGGTGCGCCTCGAGCATGCGCCTCATGTTCGACTCGATGTTCCGCTCGGCCTCCGTCAGGTTGAGGACGATGTGCTGGCCCGTAGCGTCGAGTTCGCACATCTCGTGGAGGATCTCCTGGTAGGTTTTCCGATTCCGCCGCTTGAGATGGTCGAACGAGCCCATCAGCAGCCATCTTTCCGACGCCTCGTTGAGGGGAGTGACCACCCCCTCCGGGCTCAGCACGAAACCGTACTTCCTGCGCGCCTTGACCGTCGAGGCGATCGCGCAGGAGGCCGGCGAGGCGTCCGGGTTTATCAGGATGTCGAACTCCCGCGCCGTCAGTGAGGGCATGCAGTTCGCGCCGGCGTCCAGGACCTCGTCGACGAGTTCGTTGCCGGCGAAGAGGCCGGTCGCGGCGCTCGACGTCAGCCAGGTCACATGGCATGGCCCATAGGTCCGGTGGAGGGCCGGCAGCACGGACGTCGTGCGGAGGACGTCCCCCAGCGCCTCGAGCTTGACGATGAGCACGGCCGTGCCCCGGACCGCGAAATGACCGCAATCGGAACACGTGACTCCGGTCTCCTTGTGGAAACGGCACGGCCGGTCACCCGGGAAATGCCTGCATTCCGGCCTGAGCTCCAAGCCCTACTCCTCCTTCGCGGGCCGCCGGGCGTCGATCGTCTGCACGATCTCGTGCAGGCGGTCGGCCAGGTGCCCGCTCGACTCCACGGCCTTTATGTTCTCGATGGCCACGCTCTCCTCGATCTCCGAGCGCTTGACGCGCACGCCCCTGGGAGCGAGGATTCCGATCTTGACGTGGCCGCCCCGTATTTCCCTCAGCACTATCTTCACGTCGTCGCCGATGTCTATCGACTGGCCTTCTTTCCGTTTGAGAACGAGCATCATCGCCCCTCTACTCGCTGCCTGCGCCCTGCTCCTGGACTTCGAGGCGTTTCCTCATCTCCTTGATTATGGAGTGATGGGGTGAGTACTTCTCGTCGAGCAGCACCACCTGCCTCGCAACTCTGTTCTGGACGTTGATCACGAGCGGCCCCCTGAGATTGGCGGTCATCTCCTCCGGGTTGTCCGGGATCACGACCACGAGGAAGACCGCGAGATCACCCGGCTTGTCGCACTTGAGCGCCTCCACGTCCTCGTTGGACATGACTATCTCGTAGTCAGGGAAGAAGGTGAAGGCGTCTACGACGACGAACGCGAGATTGGGTTCGTCGACGGCCTGGTACCACAGGAACGGCGAGCCGTCGCGGTGCTGTATCAGCACATACCTCGTGATGTCGCTGAAGCCCAGCATGCCGTCGGGCATCGTGATTACGGCGTCATCCTCCACCTGGATGTCGCCGAAGCGCGAAGTGCTGACTTCCATGGCATTTCCCCTTTCGACCGTCATGATGCCGATTCGCTAACGTATGTAATTGAGGAGCGTCGTGTTCATTATGCGTGCGGCCGTTGCGAGTGCCGCCTCGTAGGCCGCCTGCTTGGTCTGAAGACTGATCGCCAGCTCGGCTATATCGGCATCCTCCAGCTTCGATATCAGCGCCTGGAGGTTCGTGTTTTCCGTGTCCAGCCTCGCCGCGGCCAGGGCGAATGACTTCGACACCGCCCCGGTCTTGCCCAGCGCGGTGGTTATCTGGTCCAGAGCCGCCTCGACGTCATCGAGCATGGCCCCCACGCCCGACCCGTCGTTCCTGTACAGCTTGTCCCTGATGTCGATGAGCACCGAGAACACGTCCGTGCCGGAGTCGAGTATTTCATCGCCCCCGAGGTTGACCGGCTCCCGGACCCCCTGGGCTATCTCGCGGTTGACGAGGCCGGTCGTGTCCGGGACGTTGAGCCGGACTCCGGTGATGTTCGCCGAATCGTATGAGACCGTGTAGCCGACGCCCGTGGCCATCGAGCCCCCGGGCAACCTGCGTATCCTGCCGTCGGCGTAGTCGATCTCGTAGTCGACACCCTCGGTATAGACGAGACCGAGACCGTTCGACACGACGACCGAACCCGGCTCTATTCCGGCATGACCGAGATCCAGCCAGTCGTCGTCCGTGAAGGAGAAGGTCTCCTCCGCCGAGTAGGTCCCCGAATATGGTTTCGTCAGGGTATGCGTACCGGCGAAGACGTAACGGTCGCCGTATTTCGTGTTGGCGCTGTCTATCAGCCTCTCGATCAGGCTCTCGACCTGCTGGGCAAGCGCCTCCCTTTCGTCGGCGCCCATGGCGTCGTTGGCGCCGGCCACCGCCGCTTCCTTGAGCTCGGTGACAATCGACACCATGTCCTGGAGGGCGGCCTCCGTCGTCGTGAGCCAGCCGAGCCCGTCGTCGATGTTCCGCGTGAACTGCTCGTTGTCCCTGAGGAGACCCTTCAGGTTGAGGGACTTCGAAATCGCGACGGGATCGTCGGACGGCCGCATGACCCTCTTGCCGCTGGCGAGCTGGCTCTGCCTGGTCTGCAACACCTCCAGGGCGGTGCTCACGTTATACAGCATCCTCCGCCTGACCATTGCCGCTGTTACGCGCATGTGAACCCTCCTGCCGCGATCACACCATGCTCAACAGGGTGTCCATCACCTCATCGACGACACTGACGAGCTTCGCCGCCGCCTCATAGGCATGTTGCGTCGCTATGAGATTGGTCATCTCCTCGTCGATGGAGACGCCCTTGACACTCTCGCGCCGGTTGTCTATTTCGAGAACGAGCACCTCTTCGCGCTGTCTGTGGGCCGTCGCCGCCGATGACTCCACGCCCAGCGTGCCGACGAGCGAGTTGTAGTACTCGTCGACGGTCGAGCCGCCCGCGGTGATCGGCTGCGACCTCAACCCGGCGATGGCCAGCGCGTTGTCGCCGTCGCCGACGGGACCGGCGGCGGAAGCGGCGATGAGGTCGAGGTCGTTCAATATGGCCGCCGCCACATTGATCGTCCCCGCCGTCAATCCGGCCGGGTCGAAGAAGTCCTCGCCCGTCGACCCGTCCAGACCGTAGCCCGACCTGTGCGTCGCATTGACGGCCTCGACGAGCGATCGCGCGATCTCATCGAGGGCGCTCTTGTACCTCGGGATGATTTCGTCCCGGCTCCGGAGCAGTGCCCCGAGCTTGCCCCCGGCGGGCGTGATCGGCCGGTTCATCGTCCCGAGCCGCACCTCGCTCACGGCGAACCCTCCACGGGAGACCTCCGCCGTCGACAGGGGCACGGCGTCCGTGCGCTCGACGAGCGCCTCGGTGCCCATCATGACCGATACCGACCCGTCGTCCTTTTCGAAGACGGCGACGTTGGTGATCTCCGATAGCTGGTCTATCAGCAGGTCACGCTGGTCCCTGAGATCACCGGCCTCGTGACCCCCCGCCTCCCCCGCGACTATGTCCCGGTTGAGGTCGGCTATCGCCGTGGCGATGCGGTTGATTTCCCCGACGTATGCCCTTATGTCATTGTCGATCGTCTCCACCATGTTGCCCAGGTCGGTGTCCATCTGGTGCAGCGCGCGCGCCAGCGAGACCGCCCGGTCCCTGACGATGGTCCTCGCGGTGTGGCTCTCCGGCGCGTTGGCAAGCTCCTGCAACGAGTTCCAGAACTCGTCTATCACCGCTCCGAGGCCGCCCTCGTCGGGCTCGCCGAAGACCATCTCGATCTCCTGCAGGGACTGCTCGAGCGACTCATACAGCGCGAGCGAACTCGTGCCGCGCCGGTAGGCGTCGTCGAGGAAGGTGTCCCTCATCCTCCGGATCGTGACGGGATCCACGCCGAGGCCTATGCGGCCCACGGAGAGCTTGTGGCCCTCCGCCTCCCTGAGAAGGAGGCTGCGTCTCGAGAAGCCCGGCGTGTCGACGTTGGCGATGTTGTTGCCGTACACGCTCAGGGCCAGCTGGTAAGTGGACAGGGCCTTCCTCGCGATCTCCAGCCCCGCGGTTATTCCTATCATTGTCCCGCCTTTCCCTTAGGGACCTTGCTCCCGCTTCAGGCCTCGCGGTCGACCGCCACCCGGCCGGTTGCGCACTTCACCTCGCCCCGTGCGTCGTACACTTCCGAATTCGCGCTCTCCCCGGCTATGGCGCGCAGCATGCGGTCGACGTACGCCATCGACTGCCTGATCAGGACATCGTTCTGCCTGTTGACGCGCCCCAGCGACGTCAGCACTTCACGCATCACCGACCTCATGTCGCTCAGGCGTCCGGCCTGCTCTTCGTCCGCCAGCCCTATGATTTCCTCGAGCTTGATCTCGGAACCGGGCGGCTCGTCGGGGCACAGCGCCCTGAACGCCGCCTTCCGCTCTTCTTCGAGGTCCGCAAGGCCCTTGACGACCTCGATCTGCCCCTCCACTCTTTCCTTGATGCCCTCCACGTCCCCACGCACGAGAGCGTCTTGTTCCTCTGCGAGCGCTGAATGCAGTTTCCTGAGTAGATCCACTTCCCTGCCCAGGATATCGACGATTCCCGCCAGATCTTGAGACTGCAATTTACCCTCCTCGAGCCGAATCGAGCGCCTTCAACCTGGCCATCACCCTCTGGACGTAGTCCCTCGTCTCGGCGTACGGCGGAACGCCTCCGTGCCGCTTGACCGCCCCGGCGCCGGCGTTGTAGGCGGCCAGCGCCAGCTCGAGGTCGCCCTTGAATTCCCTGAGCAGGCGCCCCAGGTACCTGGCGCCTCCGCGGATGTTCTCCGCCGGGTCGAAGGGGTTCGAGACCCCCACCTCCGCGGCGGTGCCGTCCATGAGCTGCATCAGGCCCTTCGCGCCCTTGGCGGACACCGCGCCGGGATCTCCCCCCGACTCCTGGAGGATGACCGCCCGTATCAGGTTCCGGCTGACGCCCGAATCGCTCGCCGCCGCGGAGATCTCGGGCTCGAAGGCGGCGAGGCTCGAATCCGTCCTCATCTCCTTGTACGCCTCATAGGTCAGCCGCACCGGCAGCGCCCGCGGCTCCCGGCCTTCGCCGGCCGGGACCCTCCCGGCCGGACCCTGTTCCTCTCTCCCCAGGCTCTTGCCGAGCAAGCGGGCCAGGCCGATGCCGCCTCCCCTCGCCAGGGCTACGCTCAACTGCTCGTCCATCATGGACTTGAAGATGTCCCCTCCGAAATCGTCGTCCCCGCCGGCGCCGCTCTCCGAGGCCCGTCTCATCGTCGACAGCAACTTCTGTATGAATATCGCCTCGAATTCCTCGCAGGCCTTCCTCGCCTTGGCCGCTTCATGCTCATCGGTTATGGTCCGCCTCGGCTTCACAGCCGGCTCGCCGGTCGTCCCGCATGCCGGCGCCGTCGGCTGCCCGGGTGTTCCGGATACTATCATCAGCCTCCCCCCGCTCCGGGTTCAGATGATCCTGATCTGTGCCCTGAGGGCTCCGGCTTCTTTGAGCGCCTGGAAGATGGCGATCGTGTCCCTCGGGCTCACGCCGAGCGCATTGAGTCCCCTGGCCACGTCCGCGACGTTGGCCGTCTCTTCCATCGCGTACAGTTGCTGGTGCTCGATGTCGACGTTGATCTGCGTGTCCGGCACGACCACCGTCTGGCCCGTCCTGGAGAAGGGCGTCGGCTGGGAAATCAACGGTCGCGAGCTTATCTCGATGCTCAGGTTGCCGTGGGCGATCGCCACGGCCCCTATGGTCACGTTCCCGCCGGCGACGATGGTCCCGGTTCTCTCGTTGATGACGACGATCGCGGGCACATCGGGCTCGACCCTGGCGTTCTCCAGGCCCGCTATGAATGCGACGATCTCGCCCGACTCGCGGAAACTCGCTGGCACCGCCACCCTGACGAGTCCGGCGTCGACGCATTCGATCTCCGCATCCGCATATCGCTCGCGTATGACGTCGCACACCCGCGAAGCCGTGGTATAGTCGGGATTGAGCAGGCTTATGTCGACGAACTCCAAGTCGGCCGCGGCGAAGGCCGGCTCGACCTCCACCGTCGCCCCGTCGGGCACCCGGCCGACCAGGGTGTAGTTCTGGGAGACCTCTTCGCCTCCGGCTGCGCCTATCTTGAAACCGCCGACCGACACCGGCCCCTGAGCGAGCGCGCACACGACGCCGTCGGGATCGGAGAGCGGAGTCAACAGAAGCGTTCCGCCCTGGAGGCTCTTCGCGTCGCCGATCGACGACACCGTAACGTCGAGTCTGGTCCCCGGCCTCGCGGTCACCGGCAGCGAGGCCGACACCATGACCGCCGCCACGTTCTTCGTCCGCACCTTGTTCTGCGGAACCGTGATCCCCATGCGCGTGAGCATGTTGACGACCGACTGGACGGTGAACTGCGTGCCCTTGCTGTCACCGGAGCCGTCGAGGCCGGTGACGAGGCCGTAGCCCACGAGCGGCGTGCTCCGCCCGCCGCCTATCCGGCATATGTCCTTGATCCGCGGCGCCGCATCGGCGGCGAGCGGGGCGAAGGAGGCCAAGAGCAGGACTATGACACAACCCCGGACCAATCTTCCCGTTCTCTCTCTCATCGGCTCACCCACCTAGAACAGCAGGGTCAAGAGCCTGGTCACGATGCTCGGCCTAGTGTAGCCGCTGACCATACCCTTGCCCTTGTACGAAATCTGCGTATTGGCTATGTCCGTCGAGTAGACGACGTTCTGGCCCGAGACGTCCTGCGGCCTCACGACGCCGGTCAGGACCAGAAGCTCCGTCTCGTCGTTTATCACGATCTGCTTCTCGCCCTGGATGACGAGGTTCCCGTTGTCGAGGACGTCCGTGACCACCACCGCCATCTGCCCCACTATGCTTCCCCGCCTCGTGGTCGTCCCCTGGCCGTCGTGCTCCTTCGTCACCGTGCCGTCGAAGCCGAACGCCGGAATGAAATCCAGGGCCCCGGTCCCCTTGCCCTCGGCGCCGACCTTGGTTTCCTTTTCCGTCACGATCGAGGAAGTGTTCTGCGCCAGGGTCTTCTCGACGATCATCACGGTCAATACGTCGCCGACGTCGCCGGCCTTGACGTCCGTGTAGAACGACCTGGCCGCGAGGCATGCCGCCGGCCGGCCGGCGAACAGGCCGGCCGAGAGCAGCACCACGAGCAGGGCTTCAAGAGGTTTCCTTCTCAAGTTGGCCTCCCTTTAGAATCTTGACACCTCAAGCAGTACGAGGTCCTCACCCGCGACTTCGCCCGTCAGGCGCTTGCCGGTGGTGCAGTCCCTCACCTTGATCCGGCCGCCGAGATCGCCGTCCTCGAGGGCCTTGCCCCTCGTGGTTATCGCGACCGCTCCGATCACGACCATCACACTGACATCCGAACCCCTGGTGACCATGGGCACCGGCTCCACGCTCGATGACGAGAACAGAGCACCGGACGATACAGTCCGCGTCGTGCGCTTGCCGACGATGTCATCCGCGCTGACGAAGTAGCCGTCGAATACCCGGGTGACTTCACGCCTCTCCAAGCGGATGTCGTTCTCCTCGACGACCTCGTGACGTTTGAGTCTCCTCGCGGCGACCGCCGCCTGGCTCCATATCCTCACGCGGGCGGTCGCGGTACAGGCCGTCGATCCGCCGTCGTTAAGAAACAGCGTGACCTTGACGGGCACGGTGCCCATCACGGCATCGGAGGACCCGAACAGGTCGAGGCTGAACCGGGCGACGTCGCCGGCCCTGGCGGCGATCGCAGGCACGTCGACCTCGACGCTTATCGAGTCATGGGGCAGCGTAACCCGCCCGGTTATGAACTCCGTCACACCATCCGCGATCCGCCGGGCCAGACTTTCAGATCCCGCCGCCGCCTCCCCGGAGAGGAGGGGCGACAGCGCTATGAAGACGGCGAGGGAGATCGCGAGCCCCAGTCCTTTGGTTCCAGTCTCCATTGCCTACCTTCCCAGGTTGTTGACCTGTGCGAGCATCTCGTCGCTCGTCTTGATGGCCTTGGAGTTGATCTCGTAGGCCCTCTGCGCGACGATCATGTTCACCATCTCCTCGACTATCTCGACATTGGAGGTCTCGAGATACCCTTGGTAGAGCTCCCCGTAGCCCTCGAGGCCCGCCGTGCCCGGAATCGGGTCGCCCGACGCGGGGGTTTCGACGAGGAGGTTCCTGCCGATCGCCTTCAGTCCGGCCGGGTTTATGAACCTGACGATCTCGATCGTCCCCACCTCCTGGGGCTCGGTCTCATTCCCGATCTGAACGCTGACGGTGCCGTCCCTCGCGATGTTGATGCTCGTCACTCCCTCGGGGATGCTGATCTCGGGATCGATGGGCTCACCGTCCGTCGTCACTATTCTGCCGTCACCCGAGAGTTTGAAGGCGCCGTCTCTCGTGTAAGCGTACGAGCCGTCGGCGAGGGTGATCCTGAAGAAGCCGTTGCCGTTGATGGCCAGGTCGAGGGGATTGTTCGTCGGCAGGATCTCCCCCTCGGAGAAGATGCGTTGGGTCGCCACCGGGACCGTTCCGTAGCCGACCTCGAGCGCCGTCGGCGCTTCGACTCCCTGGCTGTCCACTCTTCCCGGCACTTTCGCCGTCTGGTAGAAGAGGTCCTGGAACTCGATCTTGCTCCGCTTGAACCCGGTCGTATTGATGTTGGCCAGGTTGTTCGCGATGTTGTCGACGTTCATCTGTTGCGCCCGCATGCCGGTGGCTGCGGTCTTAAGCGCTCTTATCATTACTCCCACCCCCTGGTCTCGCTTCGCCCTCAAGCCGTCGCATTGTCTATGAGTTTCCTCGCGGCTTCATCCTGGCGCTTGACGCTCGCCTGGTCGGATTCGAAGCCCCTGTACACGGCGATCATGTCGACCATCTCGTCGATCGGACTGACGTTGGATCTCTCGAGGGCCCCCTGCAGTATCCGGGTGTCGACCATTTCCGATTCGACGGGGCTTTGACCCCTGGCCCGGAAATAGTTGCCCTCCCTGACGAGGGCGCCGGGCCGGTTGAAGACGACGATCTTCACGGCGCCGATCTCCTCACCGTCGACGAGCACCTTGCCTTCGGCGGTGACCTCGAAGTCGCCCCCTTCGATCGTGATCGGGCCCGACGTTCCCATCACGATGTCGCCCCTCGGTGTGGCGAGCACACCCTCCTCGGTGAGGATGAAGTTCCCGGCGCGCGTGTACCTCTCCCCTCGGCCCGTTTCGATGACGAAGAATCCTTCGCCCGATATCGCCAGGTCGAGCGGCCTGTACGTCCGGTCGATCTGCCCCTGGCTGAAGTCGGTATAGACCTTGTAGCGCCTGTCGTTCGCGACGAGGCCGCCGGCGCGGTACCTCTCGCTGAGAAGGGACATGAAGAGTCTCTGGGCCTTGAAACCCGGCGTCTGCACGTTCGCGATGTTGTCCGCCAGCATCTCCTGCCTGGTGATCCTGGCCGTCATGTCGGCCGCCAGTCTTTCGACTCCTTTGAGCACTATGACCTCCGGTTTTTGTCCACGGGCTTCTCAAATGCAATTCCCTTGCCAGAACCGCAGCCGATCACAGCGCGTCCATGGAGTGCTATCTCCGGCGATTTCAGTGGGTTGCGGCGGTCTCGCCGCGGGCGCCGCCAGGCGCCCGGGCCGGTGCACGCGAAAGCGGAAAGCAGGGAGGAAAACTTTTCCGCCGGGCGGAAACTACTTCTCGTCTCTTCCCGCATGGGCCGGCACGACTTCGGTCGTGCCGCCGAGCAGTTCACGCGAGGAGGCGACGATGGAGGGAAGCTCTTCGACCACCTTCGCCAGCAACTTCTCCCCCGGCACGAAGGTGCCGTCGGGGGCATCCCGGAAGTCGCCGATGCCGACTCCGCGCCCCTCCCTGAGAAGTGCGTTGGCGAGAACATTCGCGGCCGATACGACGCCGGCGAGTGCGGACTCGGACGAGCGGGGCTGATTGTGGAACCTTATCGCCTCCGCGATTTCCGGCGGGAGGTTCCACCGGTCGCACAGGTAGCCGCCGATGTCGGCGTGAGTGTGTCCGACGACTTCCCTCTCGGCGACGGCCTCCCCGCAGGTGTCCATTACCTCGATGAACTTCTTCCTCAGGTCGCCCCTGAGCTGCATGTCGACAGCGACCTTGCCGACGTCATGGAGCAATCCCGAAGTGAAAGCCATGCTGTAGGCCGAGGCCTCGAGGTCCTTGGCGAGCATCTGGGCGGCGAACGCGGAACCGACCGAGTGCTCCCAGAGCACGCCTTCCTCCATTCCGTAGCTCTTGAGGCCGCGGCAGAGTATCGGTCCGACCGACGCGGAAATCAAGACTATCCGGACGTTCGCCCAGCCGAGGAGCACAAGCGCCTCGGTTACGTTGGAGACCTTGCGCGGCAGCCCGAAGTAAGCCGAGTTCGCCATGCGAAGCACCTTGGTGGCGAAGCCCTGGTCCAGTGACACGACCTCCGCGACCCGCGGTATTTGCACCCGTGGGTCCCTCAGCATTCCCATGACCTGCTGGGCGGCCCGTGGAAACGGGGGAATGTTCACTGCGAATCTCTCGAGGTTCTCGTCTTCTCTGGTCTTGCCATCATCCGTCATCGTGCCACCCCAGGTTCCAGGTATCCAGTACGATCCTGTCGTCCATGAGCCTGAAGACTATAGGCCCGGTTTCCGACTCGTTCACTATCTTCGATGAGCATATCGAGACGGTCAGGGGTGGATACGATCTCTCCCTCGCCGCCACCGTGGCGCGGCGGTCCAGCTCGCTTCCGCCCCGGAGTCTCATGATTTCCTCCCCGAGGAAGACCAGCTCGGCCTGCACGGCCCTCGAAGCCGCGGTGAGATCATTCATCGCCTCGGCCGCCTTGCCGTCGTCGCGGACGGCCATGACCGTCAGGTCCTTTATGTAGCGGATCCTCTTCGCCGCCAGGTCCATCGCTCCCTTCTCGAGCTCCTCTATGCGCATGCTCACGGCCGGGTCGACACCCACCTCTATCTCGGTCGTCACGGGCCGTGGGCTGCCGAGCGTGCCGGCTTCGACCCCGCGATAGGCGTGGATTGAGCCGCCGACTATCCCGCCGGACCTGCCGACGACCACCCGCCCCGAGGCATACACCCTGCTCGATATGAGCCCCGCGGCGACCTCGACGTCGCCGCCGGCCTCGATGCGCTGCCCCTGCACGAACCTCGCCTTGAAGCCGCCCGTGCAGGCGATCCGGCCGTTCCCGGCTCCGAGGAATCCCCCATCTATCGTCACGCTTCCCTTGGCGACG